>JABSRF010000245.1 GCA_013215275.1 Oligoflexales bacterium
GGATAATTGCTAAACCTATGAGTATCGTGGAGTTAATGACCGTTAGAGTGCGTCAATAGATCGAGACCAGTGCCTTTTCCATCATAAAGGTCATTTAGCCCTGACCACACAAAAACCAGTGTTTTTCGAGGATCGGTGCAATTTTTTACCTGACTCACCTGCCACAGCAACCCTGACCAGACTAATTGCTGGTTAACATTACCAAAGCCCGAGGTACTGCCACTCCAGGTGTTATTTTGCAACTTGATTTGAAAATGCTCTTTAGCTAAATACTCCACCCAGGTCTCGCCATTCGAAGCTCGATAAAAACCCGAGCCATCTGCTGGCCCATCATCTGTGAAGCTATCTCCAAACGCCACAATGTTATCAAATTCGCGAAACTGCAAAGCTTCTCCTTGGCTGAGCCCTGAGCAAAAAAGGGCCAACAACAGTAAAAAAAACATAGGAAACCCCTATAAATTAACCAATATTTGAAATTAATATAAACAAGTTTCCACTCGATTGCTATCTATTCAGCAGTAGCTTCGAGCCTAATGTTTTCTCACGAATCACCGATTTTATTGGATTTTAACCCATTGTGCTACATATAAGCAGCGACTCATCAGGATATATTTATTTGCTATTCCAATTCATCCATAGTAACAGTATCCCTGTTAAAACGTTCTCCTTTTAAGGATCTTGACTTGTGAAAAAAAATAAACTGATTCGTAGATTCCTCTCATTTTCCTTTCTCTTATTATGTTTAGAAATAGCAAGCTCTTCGTGTTTAGCCAGTACAGAAGAGTCTTTAGAATTATTTAAGTCTGAGCTCGATCAAAGAAGTCTGCCTACCCTGATAAAATTTAAGCGAAAAAGACAAGCAAGAAGTTTTGAGTACTTCAGAGGAAAGATACAAATAGATGAAATCCCAGACCCTATATCCTTTCATTTTTACAAGTCACTGCGCAATAAATCGTTGGAATCAAAACCCTTGGTGCTGATTTTTCCTGGCTTTACCGGCTTGACGCCCCTAGATTATTATATGGGGCGTTACTATGCGAAATTGGGCTATAATGTAGCCATTAGCCACTTTCGAGATGAAGAAAACGAAGAGGATCCAACAAGAATCCACATCTCGATGAAAAATGGCCTTCTAGCAAGTTTGGGTGTTCTTGATACGGTCACTAAATTTAAGGAAGTGGACAAGAATAAGATCGCAATTTTAGGTTATAGCTTTGGAGGGATACGTGCATCTTTTCTCGCAGCTATTGATGAGCGAATTTCTCCTGTGGTGCTTATCGTAGCTGGAGCCAATCTTTCACAAACCTTAAGCCAATCTAAATTTCCTGCAGTGAAGAAACTGAGAGAGACCCACATGAAAAAGCTGCAAGAAACATCCGTTGAAAAATATGAAGAATATTTAAAGGGCAAGTTCCCCTATGAGCCTTACGAGCACCTAAACAGCAGCAACAATGCAAATTACCTAACGGTCACCTCAAAGCTTGATAAGGTTGTTCCTTGGAAAGTTCAGGAATCCTTAGTCTCACAGCTATCTGACCCCATGCACCTCTGCTTCCGAAACTTAGGCCATTGCACCTCTGTTTGTTGGTTCGTAATAAGGCATCTAAAAAAATCAAAAAAGCTATTCCGAAGAATCTGGGAATCATCGTCCGATGAGCAAACTGTCTTAGAGGGTATAGATTTCGATTTAGAATCAGATTGAAAACATACCGGTTAAGCTCAGGCTTCGATTTCGGTCAGATGCATTGAGCTCTGCACCAATAGATATGGGACCAGGTAGATTAAGGCGAGCACCACCTAGAAAGTAATAGTCTTTCCAAAAGTGTTCATGATCCTCCAGTGCTCCCGTTGGAGTATAACTTGCTTTATGTTGGCTTACCCCCAAGCCAACAAAAGGCTTAATCAATGGCAGTTGAAAATGTGCTAACACCTCTCCATTAATGGAAGGAGCACAGAATTGCTCGTTTTCGACTAGGTAAGTATAGCCACCCCTTAAAGCTAGCGTAATTCCTCCAGCTGGAATGATACTTCTAAAACCAACTCCCCAGAAGTGGAATCCGTTGTATCCGAGCTGAGCATAGGTTAAGCCAAGAGGAACAGACGAAGCCATCAGGGAAAAAGAGTTTGCCGATTCTGGTACTGATTGACTAGATTTATTCTCGATCAAGCTCTTGTTATCTCCCTCTAGAGCACTTTGCCGGTAAGAGGCTCCAAAGCTCAGAGGCTTTTTTACAAGAGGCATAAATTGAAACCTCAGAGGAGTCACCAGGTTTTCAGCTAGAGACTCAAACTCACTCTTGTTTAAATCCTCATCAAATCCAAAACTGAATTCGGACGCCTGGGCTCTTAGGCTCAAAACCAAGACCATATTCAAGCTGAAGAATAACCTCGCTATCCTTTTCATGGGTAAGGATTCCAACAGTTTCGCTCCTTTGATTCAGATGGTGCAGCCACTGGAGCTTCCTTCACCGTAAATGCACTAATTCCGGCTGATGAGCTAACCTCTCCAGCGGGAAGGTTGGCAGTATCATCCGTTGTGGAAGAAGCAATTGGCTCATAGACTCCCCCAGCTCCTCCAACAGCCAAAGAAAAGAGAAATTCGAAGAGGGAATCGTCAGTAAGGAATATCTTACAACCCTTTAAGCTAAATGCTCCCACCTTCGCCTTGAGTTGCTCAAGAGCTTCTTCTCCAGCTGCGGTGGTTTGATTAACCTGGTCTTCAGCCTCAACAATAGCCTGCTTAGCACCATTTCTAAGGTATGAGACCACTTGGTCACCACTGGATCGCTTAGGCAAATAACCTGTTCCGCCCCAAATGATAAAACCATTATCAGTCTTAGTATGGGAATGTAAAATGCGTGCACTAGGACCAGCTCCTGTGTCCAAAGACACCCAAGAATCAGTGCTTACAGAATAACTCCCCCATCTTTGAGGGTTCCATCGCTGCTTGCTGACCCATACATGAAGTTGCTCCTCAAGTAGGCTCATACTCGCACCAATACGAGCACTTGGTGCTCCTGTCACCGACAAGCTTTCCCAAGAATCGTTCGCAAGATCATAGTTATATAAGTCTTGAAGATTTTCCCCTCCACTTGCCTTGCCTCCTCCCCAAACAAAAAACATGTTGTTGGTGGCATCATAAGTATGTGCAAAGCCGTATCGACTCTCTGGAGCCCCTGTAGCACTCAATGCCTCCCAGGAATCATCACTTGGATCATAGGCCGCAATTTGAGAACTCACGGCATTGTAGTAAACAATCTGAGAATCGGTCACAAAACTAGCCCCAAACATACTTTCCGAGAAAGGGATGCTCCCACTTGCTGTCATACTTGCCCAAGAATCAGAGCTAGGGTCATAGATTGCTCCGCTACCAAGAATATCAGAAGCGTCTCCACTAACCCCTCCCCAAAGGTAGACTTTGTCTGAGAACAGCGTACAGTTATGCCAAAGCCGAGCTGTTGGAGCATCAGTCGTTGCAACAACGGACCAAGTATTGCTTGTGGGATTGTAAAGGTATCCATCGTTTAGGAGCCCTCCACCGTTCTCTCCTCCCCAGATAAACATTTGGGTTCCTGTCCATACCGCACAATGACCAAAACGCTCACTAGGTTGGCCACTGGTGCTTAAGCTGGACCATTGCTTATTAGCAGTGGTATACAAGCCTCCTCCAGATGCATAACCAGATGATAAGCCTCCGACAATCCCACCCCATATAAGGAGTTGCTCACCGCTCCAGACTGCACTATGAAATATGCGACCTTCGGGTGCAGAGAGAAATTCCATCTCCCACCAAGGTTCCGTTCTACTTGTGGAGGGAGCCGATTCATTTCCAGAGAACAAAGGGGAGCGGCCACCAGCAAATCCACTGCACACATCTGAAGTTTCTTCTTTTTTAGCGCACCGACTCACTGAAAAGAGGATCAGCACACTGAAAAATAAAGTCCCACTGTATGTACTTAGATTCATCGACACCATCCAATCATAACAGTCATCCCTGCGAAGTGGGGAACACGCAATCCCTTATCAGGGATCCTTATTCAGCATAGTCATCATGATGATCGTTTCGGAACAAGCTCCATTCTAGTTAAAAATGAGCGCATAGGACCAAATAAAATATGCCCTCTTGTCACAACAAAAACCAGTACCTACGCAAACCTCGAAGTGTCATCTATTCAAGATCTAATCCTTTTTGTCGATCCTCTTGCTACTGAATGATGAATGTTTGAGGGTTTTATGCACAAGCTGATTACGATATCCTCCGTACTCGTTTTGTTTTCCTGTGGTGGGGATGACACCAAGACGAAAAGCAGTATTAGCTTTGATTCTATTAGGTTCTGTACCCAAACTATTTCCGGTGGCACCTGCGAAAGCAGCAAAACTCAAATTTCGGAAGGAACCACGAGAGTCTACTCATCAGCGGGAGTCAACTTTGACACCACTGCGTCTAGTTTTAGCTTTAACTGGTATCTGGTAAATGAAAGCGGTTGCAGGACAAGCCTCTCAAAGGATACCGTCGTTCCAGAAGTAAGTGGGGAACAGGTACTAACAGGGTTCTATATGAACACTGGAGGCTTAACAAAAGGTCTTTATGAGCTTGAAATCGTTTTCAACGCAGCGGAAATAAGCCAATCAGCTGTTGCGCAGTTTTCAGTTAACTGATCATTCAATTCATTCCCATAAATAACTAACACTGTAAGGTGAATGGTCCCCGGCAAAAAGGCTCCCGTTCACAAAGCGAAAGCCCTTATCAAGCTCATTAATTTGCGAGCAAAGGGCATCATCTAAGGGAACCTTAAGCGAGTTAAGGTTTTCTTCAATGCGGGAAGGGTTAACTGACTTAGGAATCACAGAAGTGCCACACTTAACAGCCCAAGCCAACAAGACTTGAGCGGGGCTAGCATCAAGTTCTTTCGCAATTTCAATGATTTTAGGTGTGTCCAAGAGAATGGGCTCATCCTCTGATTTGATAAAATCCGGCCGATCAAGAGAGCCAAGAGGAGAGTAAGCAGTGACATGAATGGAATGATTCTTACAAATATTCAGCAGTTCATCCTGCTGAAGGAACGGGTGGCGCTCAATTTGATTCACTGCAGGCTTAACACTGCAGTTATCCAGTAGTTCCTTTAGGTTACTTGGACCAAAGTTTGACACCCCAATGCTTTTTATCTTGCCCTTTTTTACACAGGCTTCTAAGCCCTCCCAAGCTGATAAAAATAGTTTTTCACCCGGGTTTTCGTACTCCTCTTTATTTTGTGGGAAGCCAACTCCGGTCTTAAAGGCAACTGGCCAATGGATCAGATAAAGGTCTAAATAGTCTAGTTTTAAATCTTTTAAGGTTTTATCCAGAGCCGCTTCTACATTTTCTGATCTAAAGCTATTGCACCACAACTTAGAGGTCACCCATAAGCTCTCTCGAGAGATAACTTTTTCTGTCAGGCTCTCTTTGAGTGCTCGTCCAACCTCGTCTTCATTCTCATAGATAAATGCGCAGTCAATGTGCCTATATCCCACCTTAAGCGCATGCTTTACCGCTTCATAAACCTCATTAACGGCAGATTTCCAAGTGCCTAATCCTATAGCAGGTATTTTTAGGCCATTGTTCAGTTCGAAATCCATCATAAAAACCTCTAGCTAGATAGTGTCTGATCGGAAACGCACCGCCGCCATGGTGCGTAGGGCTTAGAGCACTAAAACCTTCACCGAATTTCCCCA
>JABSRF010000246.1 GCA_013215275.1 Oligoflexales bacterium
GAGAAACTTCACATGAAGTTGAGCAATATTTAGACAGGAATATGCAATTGGCGATATAATTCTGTCGAACTCAGGTTGCTAGAAAAATTCAGTCAATTGGGTTTTCAAGCGAAAGTTGGCTGTGAATATGAATGGTTCAACTTTAGAGAAGACCCAGAAAGCCTTGTGCAAAAGGGTTATCAAGATCCAAAGCCAATTAGCCCAGGTATGTTTGGTTACTCATTGCTAAGATCAGACTTGAGCCATGATTTTTTTAATGACCTCCAGGATCATCTTGGTTCATTTAGAGTGCCCTTAGAGGGTATCCATACCGAAACGGGTCCTGGTGTCTACGAGGCAGCCATCTTGTGCTCTAATGCTCTTGAGGCAGCAGACAGGGCTTGTTTATTCAAAACTGGTGCAAAACAGATTGCTTTAAGGCATGGAATGATTGCTAGTTTCATGGCTAGGTGGAGCCCTGAATTACCTGGAAGTAGTGGCCATGTTCACCAAAGCTTACTAGATGCTCAGGGTCATAACGTATTTTATGCAGCTGATGATCCTAATAAGATGAGCACCACATTTAAGCACTATCTTGCAGGCTTAATTGCAGCCTCCAGGGAGCTGATCCCAATGATGGCACCGACGATCAATAGTTATAAGCGACTTGTCAAAGGATTTTGGGCTCCAACGAGTGCTACTTGGGGTTTTGATAACCGTACTTGCGCTTTTCGTGTTATTAGTGGTGGGGAAAAATCTAGTCGTGTTGAAGTAAGGATTCCTGGCGCGGATATGAACCCATACTTAAGCGTGGCAGCGTGCTTAGCAGCAGGCCTTTATGGAATCGAAAATAAGCTTGAATTAAGCCAAGCTCCTGTCAAGGGCAACGGTTATGAGTGCAAAGTATCTAGCGCCTTTCCGTCGAACTTGAGAGATGCTGCTATGATTTTTTCAGAATCAAAAATAGCCAATACCATCCTAGGAGAGGACTTTGTACGCCATTTTACCCAAACAAGATTATGGGAGTGGGAGCAGTACGAAAAATCTGTCACAGATTGGGAACTAAAAAGGTATTTTGAGATCATCTAAGCGAGTGTCCGCTTCCATATGTCAACAAAGGTTTCACAAGTTCTTGAAAGACTGGAAGCAAAGAATCTACTCATAAAGAGCTACGGTGGATTCACCTAGCTGATATTATAGGAGGGTATATGAGCATCCATAGTTTCAGATTTCCAACAGATATTAGGTTTGGCCCTGATTCCATCAAATCTGTTCCGGATCTACTAACAGGACAAGGCGTCCATAAGCCTCTTATCGTTACAGATGAGCGCTTGAGAGATCTTTCCTTTTTTAGAGAATTTGAACAGAGTTTAAAGGATAAAGGGCTTTCTACCTATGTCTATTCAGATTTTTCAGGAAATCCAATTAAACGGCATGTGATCCGAGGTGCTGAGGCATTTAAAGAATGTGGAGCCGATGCCGTGGTTTCCATCGGGGGAGGGTGTGCTTTAGATGTCGGTAAAGCGGTAGCACTAATGGCGACTCATCCGGGAGATCTATTTGATTATGAAGATGGTCTGGAAGGAGCTAAGGAAATAAAAGACTGTATTCCTTTTACCCTGAGCATCCCTACCACAGCAGGTACAGGGAGTGAAGTGGGAGGGAGTAGCGTTATATCTGATGATCAAACCCACAAAAAAGTAATTATTTGGTCTTCATACCTTGTGCCAAGCTTAGTGATTGCTGACCCTTGTTTATTAGTTGGCCTTCCTGCATCTGTGACTGCAGCCACTGGTATCGATGCACTCACACATAATATCGAGGCTTATTTAGCAAAAAACTTCCACCCAATGTGTGAAGGCATCGCAATCGAAGGCATTCGTTTGGTGTTTCAGCACCTAGAAAAATCGGTGAGACAGCCCGAGAATATAGAGGCTCGCTCAGGGATGCTGATGGCATCGATGATGGGGGCTGTGGCGTTTCAAAAAGGAATGGGTGTGACCCATTCATGTGCCCATGCATTATCGACCTGCTTTGATGTTCATCATGGCTTGGCAAATGCTCTTATGCTAACAGCTTGCTTGAGATTCAATCAAGACCATGTGGGGGATAAGCTGCAGCACCTTGCTAAGGTGCTTGGAGCACCTGCGAACAAAGGTTCGGAAGCATTTATATCCATGGTGGAAGCTTTAATCAAAAATGTTGGAATCAATCATAAGTTGAGTGACCTAGGGGCAAGCATTTCAGAAAAACTGGTGACCACAGCCTTTCAGGACCCTTGTCATCAGAACAATCCGAAGAGTTGCCGCCTTGCAGATTTTTCAAATCTATTTGAAACGGTTTTTGCTTCTTAGCTGAGGAGGGATGATTACATGCTGCCTGTTAAGATTGGAGTTTCTTCATGTTATTGGGCTGGAGATCCAAGTAAAATGCTGTTTAATGGGAGGCCTCTGTTTTTTCTGGAAAAATCAATGTCTGACTTCCTATTTCGGAATGGATGTTTGGTTTTGATGATTCCATTCCTACATCCCAAGGGAGTTAAGAGTACTGCTTTTGCAAAGGAACTGGATGGCTTAGTCTTGCAAGGGGGAGTGGATGTTTCCCCTGAAAGCTACGGTGAAAAGCCCATCAAGAAAGAATGGGAAGGTGATTACCAACGAGATCTATATGAAAGTGACCTTGTTAAGGCATTTGTCGGAGAAAACAAGCCAGTCCTAGGTATTTGCCGTGGGATGCAGTTACTCAATGTATGCTTTGGTGGAAGCCGCTATCAAGACATCAACCATTTTAAACCAGATGCATTCGTCCATAGAGATGCTCAGCTCTACGAGCGTAACCAGCACGATTTAGAAATCACTTCCGGTTCCCGACTTAGTAAGGTTTATGGTGGCCTTTTAAAGGCCAAAGTTAATAGCGTGCATCATCAAGCTGTTAAAGATCTTGCAATGGGCTTTACCATTGACGCGAAATCGAGCGATGATGGCATTATTGAGGCTATTGGTATGCAGCAAAAAAGCCCTGATGATCCTTACTGTTATGGGGTGCAGTGGTACCCAGAGTTTCAAGCTGGATCGCTGGAAGGCTTTTTGGATCCGGATGTACTACTTCGAGATTATATCGATGCAGTCAAGCATCGCCATCATAAAAAAGGAATGCCATGATGAAAGTTTTAAACCCAGCTACGGGAAAGCTTATTCAAGAGATCCCTAGTGCCAGTCCCATTGATGTAAAAAATGGATATACATTGGCTAGAGAAGCACAGAGGGAATGGGTTTCTTGTGCCTTTGAAACCCGAGCAGCGAGTATCAGAAATTTTCGTGGCTTGCTAGAACAGGAGCTTAATCAATGTAGCCAAATACTCAGTGAAGAAGTCGGAAAGCCAATGAATCAGGCCAAAAACGAAATAAAGGGAACCCTACGTCGGATTGACTGGTTTTTAGATCACACCCAACCGCTCATAGGTGACCACGTCGCTCATAAGGAAAAGGGCATTGAGGAAACCATTTCTTTTGATCCTCTTGGGGTCGTTGCGAATATTTCTGCTTGGAATTATCCCTACTTTGTTGGCTGTAATGTCATAATTCCTGCCTTATTGACTGGCAATGCTGTTCTCTATAAGCCTTCGGAATATGCTTCACTCACGGGGTTAAAGATCGATGAGCTCTTGCATAAAGCAGGGATTCCTACTGGGCTGTTTCAAACATTTATTGGTACCGGAAAGGTGGGGTCTTATATTCTTAAACAGAGCATTGACGGAATGTTCTTTACCGGCTCTTGGGCGACCGGTCAGAGCATTGCAAGTGAGTTGGCGTCTAGCTTCATCCCCTTGGGATTTGAGCTAGGAGGCAAAGATCCAGTCTATGTTTGTAACGATATTGATAGCAAGCGTGCAGCTGAGGCCCTTGTTGATGGAAGTTTCTATAATACTGGCCAAAGTTGCTGTGCAGTGGAACGAATCTACGTCCATGAAGCTGTCTATGGAGAATTTATCGAACACTTTGCGCAGCAAACAAAGTCTTTGACCATTTGTGAACCTGGCAATACTGACGGTTATATTGGTGCAATCACAAGAAAGCAGCACTTAAACCATTTGGATGAACAGTGTCAAGATGCCCTTAAAAAGGGAGCAAAGTATCTAGTAGAAGGAGGGAAGCTTGCTTCTGAGGGTAACTTTTTTAAGCCTAGCGTGTTGGTTGATGTGAATCATGACATGCTCATCATGAAGGAGGAATCTTTTGGACCAATTATTGGCATTCAGAAGGTTTCTGATGATCAGGAGGCTGTTGCGTTGATGAACGACACTCAATATGGTTTGACTGCAGGGGTATACACAGAAAATGAAGAACGGGCCCGGTCGATTCTCGGGCAGATAGACTCGGGGACCGTTTACTGGAATTGCTGTGATCGGGTTTCCGTTTATCTTCCCTGGTCTGGAAGGAAAAGATCAGGAATTGGATCAACCTTGTCAGAGCTTGGAATAAAGGCTTTTTTGAAGCCGAAAGCATGGCATCTCTCTCAAAATTATTAAGGAGTGCTAAACAAGAGAGAACACTACCTTACCTCTATGTTTGTCCAGTCATATCATCTAATCTCACACTTCGGCCAAAATAGCATATTGTAAAATATCTAGAGTTCATTCAATATAAAAATAAAACCAATTCATGCATTTTGAAGGTAAAAAAGCCTAAGTTCATGGCTATAAGCATTGAGTTGGGGTGTGTCAGAATAATGGGATGTTATTAAATTGGAGGTTTGCATGTTAAAGAATTTAGCAGGTCTTATAGCAGGTGTCATGGTTGCTGGTTCTGCAATGGGTTGGACCATTAGGTGGGATGATCAGCGGTATATTGCCGGTGGAAATGACTGTCAAAAAGATCAAACAGTGTTTGCTATTGCAGCGGGAGAAGAAATTTCTTTCATTATGACCGATTTAGGCACAAACTTAACGGGCTATGCGGGAGGAAGGACCTCAGAGCGTAAACATTGCAACTTGGTGATTCCAGCAACGGTCAAGCAAGGTTGGTATCTTGGCAAGTTAACTCAAAGGGTTCATGGTGGTTTTGTGAAATCTGGAAGGTCTGAGGGAAAAATAGCTGTCTCTTCCAATTTTTATAACAACCGGGTCCGCCCTCTTACAGTATCTACAAACCAATGGAGAAGCAATAGTGTTCCATATTTTACACGAGAAAATGCGACTTACTTTGAAGTGCAACCTAGATACTGCTTGCGCGATTACCGGGGGCTAATGCGTGCGAATCTAGTGGTAACAGGCCAACGAAGAAGCATCGACGATAGTATTGTCATTCAAGCTGATGGGTATGACGTTAAGTTTGAGACTGTTGCTCAAATCTTCAGATGTCCGTAGTTCTCCGAATTATTATGTGTTAAAAAGGGAGCTGAAATAACAGCTTCTTTTTTTTTGACCTATTATGAAATGAGGTGAGGCTTATGACGGTACGCTTACCTAGAATGAACATGAAGAGAAGAATCGTTTTAACTCAGCTCTCGTTGATATGCCTTATTTTTTCTGGTCTTTCAGTTGTGAAAGCAGAAGAGGCTAAGGTTCCCAGCAAAGATGACTTGCAGATTAGAGATTGGTTTGCATTGGGGTCAGGGTGTAAGGTAACTCCAAATAAATGTCCTACCCATTGATGGTTAATTTTAGTACAGTTCTGGCCTGTGATTGCGCACTC
>JABSRF010000247.1 GCA_013215275.1 Oligoflexales bacterium
TCGAAGGGTACTAAAAAGTCCCATATTACAAGGATCATCATAACCTAAACGACATTTTTTGATGGAAACTTCTGTTAGAGAAAATGTTCTATCAATCTTTATTTTTTAAAATTTTCAATTAATAGTATACCCACTTTATATTAAATTATTAATGAGGCTGCATAGAACTGGCGCACTAATCCTTCGCTATTGGTGATAATTATGGCCTCTCAGTTTTTTGTATCTAATGTGTAGGATAAAAGCTTGCTTACTGTTAGTATTAAATGGGAAGACCAAAAACCAAACCGTGAGGCGTATGGCTACACTACCATGGAAGGCTGTGGCAACCTGTCGGCGTCCCAGCAAAATTGATTGGTTTAAAAGATGTTGTTTAGTAACTCATTGGCTACTGCTTATAGTTAAGGTGCTTTTATTCAGAAAGCATGCATACATTTCATTTGTTTCCAGCTTAAATTTTGCTTTTCTTTTTTACCCCTCTCCAAGTCGCAGGGACCGTGAGGGGTAGTTTATTATAGCAATATAGTAGAAAAGGAGCTTATTATGTACTCTTGGCTAAAATTCGATGAAGTCAGAAAGTTGCAAAGGCTGTATGACCAGAAATTCGAAGAAGCGATTTTTGCTCAGAGAAGTGGCAATATAAGACTCTATGGAGAATTGATTGCAGAATCAGAGCGAATTTTGCAGCAAATAAATGCTGCAAAAAAGAAGCTAGTCTAATTCTACAAAAAGCGGTGTTCTGACAAGATGCCTAAAAGCTTACCATAGAACTTGTTTCTTTGTCTCTGCTTAAATCCAGGATGGATTCCCGCTTTTTCAATAAGCCTCATAAATTCGTCTAAAATCAAATTCTTAGTAGATTTATTAACTATACCTTGCTTTCTTACCGTTACATTTAATAGACCATACCAATAAAAGAGCCAAGGCATTATTCAGTGTGATAGGTAAGGATGTTGTTGATGAAATTTGCTAGTTCTTGGTGGAGCTTAATACTTCTCCAAATTTGCTTCAGTGATCATTGCTTGGCAAGCAGCTTTGTGATCGACCGGTGTAAGCAGGAAACAAAACTAACTCAGGTCTGTCAAATTGACGGTAAAGTAGGAACTAAGGGTGAAGAAGTTAGCGTTTACTCTAAAACCACTTGGGTGGGTGCTGGAACTATTCTAAACTCGAACAAAATTCTAACTATAGTGCGCATAGAAGAAACAACAAGCCATGTTTTTCCAGGATTTGAGGTGGTAAATACCTCAAGAGCAAAAACGATGGAACTCGATCCCAAGAATATGTTTTCTAAGTCTGATCTATATTGAAAAAGCTATAAGTTGAAATGATGAATAGCTTTGTACTCTGAGCGGTAATCCTTAATGAAATTTTGAAAGGCTTCTTCAGCAGTTTCTGCAAAACGAAGAATCGAAAATGGGTATGGGCATTGTTCTACGATTTCCCACCAGCCAGGTTCTTTGTTTTTCGACACTTTAAAAACCTTACCGTATGCCATAAATTTCATCGATAACCTCTCGTTTGCAGGCCAAACCTCATCTCCCCTCAGTTGTAAAACGGACTGAGAGAAAGTATGCCTAAATTGTATTTGATAGTTAACCTTCCCTATTCTAACCTCAGTAGTTTTTTTTGCAAATAGATGATTCATTAATCTTCATAAATATTGTAGTTTTCACTCACCACTACCATGCCTTCTTGTTGATGATAAAGTTCTGCATAATGATGCTATGGTAGTATTGTTTCGAATTCATAAGCCTTTGATTAGGCTTAGCTTCTCTCACTGATTCTGCATTAAATACGGAAGTTTTATTGTCTGTAGTAAGCATAGTCGAGATATTAATTTGTTATATGCTTGCTTTGTTTTATGAGTGCCGAAGATGGGATTCTGTCAGCTCAAACTTAGACCATAGTGAGTTAGTTTATTCAATTTTGCTTGAGTGATGGAAACATCAAGACCGTGACTTGAATGTCTCGACTTTGTGGATGTTTGATTAAACTCTGATGATAAGGAATACGAAATCATGTGAACGGCAGTTAAGAGTTTACTGTGGTTTCAATCCTATTTGTTTTTCAGCATTAAAGACGCTAGACAAACAAGGTTTATCAACCGTCGTTGTTTGTGGATAACAAAAGGCTTACTGTGAGGAATCTACGATTCCATGACAGCGAATAATATGAAAAACAACAACGAGAATGGCGATCGAAGCCAGTGATGGTCCACGGTTGATTTTTTATGATCAATTGTTATATTTGCTAATGTTAAACTACAACTTTTTCTTGAATTCATCAAACAAAAAGCACAGAGCAAATATTGTTTAATGCTTGAGGCACGAACGTTTGAGATTTTTAATGTGATATTTTACGGTGTTAATACTCATAGCGAGCATTTCAGAGATCCTCTTAGGGCCTATTTTGTCGAAATAATATAGTTTGCCAATTTCGTCCCTAGGTGACTTGGAGACTTCGAGGTACTGTAAAACTTCTTTTAAATCTCCGTGTTTTACGGGAGGGATGCTAAGCATATGGGACAAATCGGTGCTTTCCAGGGACTTAGATTTTTTCTAAGTATCCGGCAATATTCCTCGCAGACAAATAGAAAGAGGTCCAACTCATCTATTCTTAGTTCTTGTTTGATGACAAACTTTCTGTGAGCGCTCGCAACAATATGATCCACAACCCACGCATGTTTTTTGCTGTAGAATTGTATGGAATTGAGAGAAATTTTTGTAAATTGTCTCAGCAATGCTCTTAGACTTGGATGGTTGCTCATGTGTGATCCTAACGTCTTATTCAATTTATTGTGCCAACAAACTGGCCAAAAAATCATTTAACCTGCATTGCTGCATCTGTCAATGGGGACCTAGGTTTTTAAACATGATTCCTTAAACTTAAATCATATGGATGGGGGTTTAAGTACGTTTGCTCTTTAATATATGGGACATCATGCATATCAATGTAGTGTTTAAGCAAAGTCAAGGGGACAATAAGCGGATGGACATTGGTTCGGTAACTCTCTATCTCTCTTAGAATGCTAGCTTTAGCATCACCACTTAAATGCTTCTTTAGAAAGCCTAAGATGTGCATGAGGGTGTCACTGTTCTTTTTTACAGTTGTTTTTGCGCTCAGTGCTTCCATGTACATTTTTGAATACTGACTAGTAAATTCCGAAGGTTTGTAATCTTTTATATGTGCAACTAATTGACCTAGCTCTTGATAGTGCTTGCGCCCATGAGAAAGCAATAAGAATTTATTGTCCTGATGAAATTTGACCCAATCTCCCCTTTTAAATCGTTGCTGCCAGAGGCACTGTAATCGGTGGTAGCCAAAGACCCTCTCTAGGAAGTTTTCCCTCAGCTTGTGGTCATTCAATCGGCCTTCCTCCTCAACAGGTAGCAAGGGGTAGGCTTCTATGACCTGTTTGGCGAACAGACCTTGGCCGTTTGCAAGGGGAATGCCATTCTTTTGATAAACCTTAACTCTAAAAGCCCCACATGATGGAGAGCCTTTTTTAAATAGATACCCTGACAAGCCATCCAAAGATTTGATTTTGGATCGGGTGAATTTATTGATGCGATCGGTCCAATCTTCTCCGGAAACGGGTTCCACCATATTTGGGTTTTTCAGAGGGCCGACTAGGCGGACGGTCTTCCTCGGTATTCCCATGCCCACTTCTGCCTCAGGGCAGATGGGAACATACTCAAAATATTTTCCTAGGATTTCATTGATGTACCAGTGGTACTTGTGTTGGCCGTCAAACCTGACTTTCTGCCCTAATAAACAGCTTGAGGTACCAATTTTTATTTTCGAAGTCATATGGATACCGAGTTCCTTGTCTAGCTTATCACTGGTTAACGAAGTTGCCTGTCCTTTACAGAAATAAGGTATACTACAATCTTAAATCAGTGGCTAAAGGGAATAGCGTTGATCGGTGCGAGCCCTTTGTTTTTCTATGGGGGTGCGAATTGGATGGTGCGTCTGATCATAACATTGAGCAAACGATCGCAGCTGTTTTTTTTCTGCGTTTTTTTAAGCTGCAGCCGTGATACCCAGGAAATCCAAAAAGCCTTTGAGTTGCTTACCTTCCCTCAAAACAAGTGGGCTATTGGTGACTTTGGCCCAGAAACTGACCAAGAGCTAAAAGACTTGCTCAGGAGGCACGCTCCCGCTTTTTGGGTCTCTGCTGGGAGCTGTGTTCCTATGGATTTCTATCGGCAGTACGTGCCTTTGCTCCGTTTTCACCGAGAAGGTGTTTCAGGAGAGGTTTTGGATCGAGGTATTTTGAAAAAGTTTGAGCGGGATTTTTCCGTGAACTACGAGCTTGCCGCGTCACCCGATTGTTTGCAAAATGTGAGGCCTCCTCTTTATGCTTATGCATGGCATGAACAGATGGCCCTAGCTGATGGCCGTAAGGTACCAGTTAAGGTCCTAAATTATGCATTCAGTTTTTATAAAAGTGGATTGCCAGCTCAGCTTGGTTTTTTTCAGGGAATGGGCTTATTTGGACGCAACGATTTTTGGCATTACTTAGATATACATGGCGCTATTTTTTTGCTGTTAAATGAGCAATCTCAGTTGTTTTCACTGGTGCTGGCCCAGCACAATCATTTTCGGACCTTTATTGTAGGCGCTGACATTAGTCAAGTTAATCCCATTGAAATCTGCTTTGCGATCAGATCAAATGAGCCTTATCTGTGTCCGGACAAAAAAAAGAGTTTTCCTACAGCTCCCACTTGGCAAGAAATGAGATTCATTACCACAGGAATGCAGAAACCTTTTTTAGGAGCTTACGACCTTGTTCCAGAGAAAAAGTCTAGAGAACGCCTCTCTTATAGGCTTGAATTTTTACGCCATAGAGATCCACTGATCACCAGTTGGGTTCCATTGGGCCCAGAGATAAAAATTTGGGGGATTTTTAGTACCTTTTTTAGAAGGTCTCCGCCGGGTATGGCAATCTATACGACCCCAGCGCTGCTACCCTTTTCCAAAACCGCGCAATATTTCTACTTTGACCCAAGTAATGACAAAGCTTTTACGATTCACGCAGAAAACATGAAGGATTTTCTAAATCCAGAGGTTGAGCGCGTTTTTGTCATGAACCAGCAGCACTTTCTTTCAGTGCTAAATAAGAGTGGATTTTTCGTGGATCAATAAGCTTTCTCATCTGACTCTGAGAGTCTGTTTGCAGGTAAAACGGCGTTTTGATTTGATAATGAACAATGCATACCGAAACTGTTTATATAGGAATTTATCATGAAAAGCTTTTATTGCTGCCGAAGCCTAATGCCAAGAGTTTTTGTTCTCTACTTATTTTGTAGCTTCTTTTGGGGACACAAAGGTGCCAATGCAAAGCAGGTGGATTATCAAGTGGGTGGTCAGCCATATGAGGGGTATTACCTAGGCTCTGGTAAGAAAAGCCCTTTGGTTCTGATACTGCATGATTGGGATGGTTTAACAGCCTATGAGGTTAAGAGAGCAAAGATGCTGCAAAAGGAAGGGTACTCGGTTTTTGCCGCTGACTTATTCGGAAAAGGAGTCAGGCCAACTGAGGTGAAGGACAAAAGGCAAGGTAACTCCAAATAAATATTCTACCCACTATTCATGTGTGATCAGAACGCTATATTTTGGTAGAAACGGATGC
>JABSRF010000248.1 GCA_013215275.1 Oligoflexales bacterium
GCATCCGTTTCTACCAAAATATAGCGTTCTGATCACACATGAATAGTGGGTAGAATATTTATTTGGAGTTACCTTACGAAAATCGACCCGATGAAAAGCAAGCCAAAGTCTTCTAATTTTTCCTATAGAGATCATGCTGCATCCTGACTTAACCAAGTCGTCAGATGATTTTTAATAAATGACATGGGAAATAGGATTTCAATGCCCGAAGGCAAGATGATCCTCCCTCTCTCTTCCACCTCTTTGCTGCCCTTCGTTGACACCGGCTCAAAGCACAGAATGTCCTTTGGTTCGTTCAATGGCTTACGCCATGAACACAGGGTATTCAGGTTCACACCTGTAGCCTGATGGATTTTATGGGCTGATAGCCCAGTATCGAATGCCTGACGCACCAATTCCTTGAACTCAGATGGGTAGCGGTTAGTGGTATGATCGCGCCTAAAGTCTTCAGCTTTCTGATGTGCGTCAAGTATTTTACTAAGTATGTCTTGGTTAGTGCTTAACATGAGATCCTCCTGCGAGCTTGAAGTTTTGGTACTTCAACGATCTCAGATATTCAAGTCAGGTGGTAGGGGTCTCAGGTGCAGAGATTACTGAACAAGTATGCACCTAAGCCGACCGTAGAGTGGGATGGGCAGGTGAGGGGAGATTTGATTCCTATTCCTAACTCCAATCAAGTTCCTGTAGATCAAGTTGACTCTACCATGACGGGCTATATTGATCGAAAAGTCTGCGTTGTTAATGAATCCTACTGCAACTTCCTTAAAAAAGGAGCCAGAGTTGATATTAGGAAGGATATTGTAGGTTACGCCCAAAAGGAGGTTGAGACCTACAAGTCTAGGTTTGTTGAGCGTTTCAATAAGAAAGCCGATTCAGCTAGGGAACAAATCAATAATAATATAGATTCAATAAATCGCAATATTAGCCAAGATGCAGAAGAATATACCCGTAATTTACAAGCAAAAAACGGAGAGTTTGACGACCTTGCCGAGGAGTCGGATTCAGAGTCTGAGAAAGACTATGAAAAAGTGTTTAAGGAGTGGGAAGATGAGTCCTCCTCCGCCCTGTCCAATCTAGATTTACCAGGTGATGTAGCAGAGTCTATCGAAGGCTGGAATTATCAAACGCCTTTGGCAAGTCCCCAAGGGCAAGAGATCCAAAGAACTAAGAATTATGTGGATTTTGCAAGGGACCAAATTCAGGTAGGCTCTCCTTACGCTCAGCAAAGGTATCGTTTAGTTGACCATGCTGAAAAGAGTATGCTCTCAGCGGATGAATTTTTTGTGGAGGGTGACCAGGAGGCTGGAAATTTAGCATTAGGTGTAGCAAAGGAGTTAGCTAGCCTGGGAATTGCTTTTGTTCCTCAGTTATGGGCTGCAAATTGGTGTAAGTCCTTGGTCGAAACTGTTTCCGGATATGACCTCATTAGACAGGAGGAGCTTTCCACTTTTGACCGTATGCTTTCCGCAGTTGATGTGCTTACTCTGGGTGTGTCATCTAAGGGTTTGAAAATCTTCACAACCATGAGGAGGATTGGTTCCAAGGTTCATGGTGCGAATATTCTGAAAACTGAAAAGTTTTTGGAATGTATGAACAAGGCGGAGAAGGCGGCTGACTCTGCAAAGAGATTCGAATTGCCGTCTAACAAACTCGGTGAGTATATGGGTAGGCTTCGAAATGCTGGAAAAACCAAGGGTAATTTCGACATGCCGAAAGGGACGAGGAATGAAGCCAAATTCTTGGGTGAATCTTGGGTTGGTCCGGAAGCAATAAAAACACCATATAGAAATCAGCCTGGAAAGTTCGTTTATACTTCTAAAGATGGAACTAAACAGTTCCGTGAAGCTGTAACAAAAAGAGATGGACGAACTCTTACGAATTTTCAATGGAAGGACCCAGTAACTAGGAAATGGGTTGGCAACGGCCACATGACCATAACTGATTGAGGTAAATTATGATTAAGCCAGAGATTAAAGGAGAGATCTATCTTCAGGATATGGGCGATTTTAAAACGTTTAAGCCCGAAGACTCGGAAAATTTTTCCGTTATTGTTGAGGTTGGTATAGGTGAAGTAGGCAAAGATGGGTTTGACAACTATACAGTCAATGTATGTACTCCAAACTGGCTGAAAGAAGACCTTACGAGAAATGGAAAGCCTATTTTTGTAAAGGGGACCTTACTTGTTGAGCGATTTGACCCTATTTTGATTGCTAGACGGATTAATGAGGTAGTTAAATCGACATCTGGAAAGGACTGGGCTGACTGTAACCTTAAGTTAGTGAGTTACTTTAATTGGGAGTTTGAAGGATATCAACCTTTTGAGGTTTGATTGATTTTGATGATTGAAGGGCGCCCAGACTACTCCTAGAAATAGTGAGAAAGGTGATTGAGAGCTGGTTTTTTTAAAACGAGCAACGGATGAGTTAGTTGCAATTAAAGTATACGAATAAAAAAACGGAGTTGAAACAGTGGATTTTAAAGACCCCGAAAGCCCTGATTATTTTGGCTTTGAAAAAACTGATCAAATTGAAGTAAATGGCAGTATCGAAATTGGATTTAGATGGTCCGCAAGATCCCATGGATTTTGCGCTGAATTGAATGATATATGGTTTGAAGATTCTTCATTGAAGGAGTTTGCGGCAAATCTTCAAATGATCGTAGAGGAATCAGTCCAAGAGCTTCGATTAGATGCTATGTCTGACTTTACACTTACAGTTGGCAAGGCAGACAAACTTGGTCACTTTAATGTAACAGTTGAGATGTCGAGCCCATTGAAGGGAAATTTTGCGAGAATAGTGATTGGCATTGAAGCCGAAGGAGTCCTGGTACTTGCTAAAAACCTCTTGGAAAGTATTCAGTGAAGCTATTAAGTTTTTAAATTGAGATACTACTTAGCATGAAGCTGCACTAGGTCCTTACGGAGACAGAGTTGAACTATAAATTAAACGGCCCCAAAATAGACAGCCTTGAAAAATTTTTTGTGGAGTTTGCCAAGATGGTTCATGGCATTTCGAATCCTGGAAAAAAAATAGTAGAACCTGCCTACTTTGGGACTTCTCTGCAGTCTTTTGATGATTGTTTGTTTGGCGGGTTTGGGCTTCAAAATCCATGCAGGATCATTTGGGAAAACATTGAATACTCTAGGGAAAATTTGGGCTTCATAGTCTATGCAGATTGGTGCCGTAGTCAAATTTCGAACAAAGAATTCCTTGACCAAGAAGGGCTTGATTACCTGATGTCCGAGGAAAAAAAAGCTAGGGCAGGAAAGGGAAGCACTATGTTTGAAATACTTGTTGATATGATTAAAAGTGTTGAAAGTCGCTCAAATGGAGAATGCATAATACACTTAGTGTGCGCTTAAAGATAAGAAATTAGTTTTTCTATATTGGACAGAAACTTTCGTAGTTAAGGCCTTTTTGAGAGCTACACAAACTAGATACTTTTGGGCAAAGTAGGATCAATAAATGATCTATTTGACAGATATTGTGCCTAAACAATGAATATTGTACAGCAAGATTTACAGCTCCAAATAATTATTTCCAAAGAACAACATTCGTGTTATGAACATTTTGCAAATAAAGAGTCGGAATGTGCTGTCTGACCAAATTTCGACTCACTAATTACCTCTTATTTAGATAAGTGACTACTTATTAAATACCCAACTATAGCGAATGGTTTGGACCATCACACTTAAAGGTATCTCCTAATGATTGGAAAGCATCTTTTCAAAAAATCAATGTTTATTGCATTCACCATGTTAGAGCTTACAACATCTCTTTCAGCAGCACCTAATCCTAGACGCCCCGATCCTGAGCAATTCATTTTGGTTGATAGTAGCTCAAAAAGGCCCCTAGGATATGCGTATACTCCCCCAAATGAAGCAGTTGGTGATGAATACAGCTCTGGTAAGGTGTTGAGGAATCGCATAAATCATGGCGAAAATCTAGTAGTTAAGAAGGAAAAAAATTATAATCGTTATGGTCGATTTGATTTCAGAAGTTCTGAGTCCACTTCAGGTACGAATGTAGACATTGACGCAAACGCGGAGCAGAAGGAATTGGGCGATTTTATGTTTAAATATAAGGCTACTTCTCGAGGCTCGAAAAATACCCTTTATTTAGATCTCTTTCAATTCTTTTCTCCATTTCATGAGTACATCGACGATGAGAGCACGGAGTTTAAGTATTTAGTGCAATTAGAAAAGTCTCATTACGATCCTTTTAAATTTCTATGTACTTATCGCAGATCACATGGAAAAGATAAACAATACAGATGTTTAAACCCTTATGATGAATTTAGGCCAGCATCGCTGCATGCTGATGAACTCCTAAGTTTGTGTGGAACTCATGTTATAGCAAGGCACTATTATGGTGTCGCGTACCGTAGAACCATCAAATTTGTTTTTCAGTCAGAAAAACAAAAGAAGGATTTTGAAGCGAGCTTAGCAGTGGATCTTAAAAATATTAGCCCAGACACGAAAGCTGAAATATCTGCGAAGATTGAATCTGATCTTATGGCTAACAATACTAGTTTCGAAAATGAGCATAAGGATTTAAGTTTCACAAGGCTTACACGTTATATCAGCGAAAATGGTTACTCGGATCTGGTAGATGAGTTTCATGAAAAGGAAAAAGTATTAAATGGAGCGAGGAAGGTTAGTGAGGTAGTGGCCGCTGCGTATGAATTATATCAGGTCTTGTCTCAAGTTGGTGACGCATTTAACCAGTTTGATTATGAGGATGAGGAACTTAAGCAAATGTTCCCAGTGGTTGCTGCAGGTCCTGGTAATCATGAAGCCTCTTGTTGTGAAAGCTTCCCTAGCCTCGGATTTGCTTTAGGCTGTGCATGGAACAATGTTACTGGAAATCAGTCTACGGCGGAGAAAAAAGAAAAAGGTAAAAAGCTGTAATTTTAAATTTTATAGTCTGAGGACTTAATTCGTGAAATGTAATCCAAACCTTCTTGTTAAGTTTATGGTAGCAGCATGCGCTGCATTCATTGTTCAGGGTTTAGCTTCGGCAACTGAGTTTGCTGCGGTTAGGTCAGCTGGTGACGAGCGAAAGTTTGAAGCGACGCAAGTTATTTGGCGTACTTGGGACAATTATTCTACTTCCCTGGAGCCAGGAAAAACGCCGGCGGAGGAAAGAATCTATCTGCGAAGTGGTAGTGTTATCGGTATGCGAGAGTTTATGGACCAATCAACCATGACTTTTGAGCTAGCTACGGGAAGTAGATTTGGGCATGTGGCTATCGCGATATCAGCAGCAGATGCGGTTGAAGTATTGCTCAGATTTATTGAAAGAGGGGGTCTTCCGGAATTTGAACATCATTATCAACGTGTCAACTTTGAGAGTGATATCCTCCGCAGCGATTTGGTCGTTTCCGATATTGAAAAAGCTTATGAAACATATATTGAGTTTGGAAAACAGTACGGGTGGAAGCGTACACTTAATGGTCAAGAGTTTGGATTTCATCCTCTGAAAACTAAGACGGTGTATCGACCTTTAGCTAAGTTAATTAGGGAATTATATTCATACAGGTCGGTCCGGCACTGGTCTCGATCTATTGACGCACTCTAACGGTCATTAACTCCACGATACTCATAGGTTTAGCAATTATCCC
>JABSRF010000249.1 GCA_013215275.1 Oligoflexales bacterium
GAAAAAATCCAGCCAAAACGTGCTAAAGCGAATATTTGGGGGATTGGCGATTACATTTCGCTACAGCGACTAGTTATTGAATCCAATATGCTCGAAGAAATTAAAGAGGAAATCGCTAGCGAACATTTTTCCTCAGTTCGGGAAGTATCCAATTTTGGAAAGTTTCGTGCTAGGACCGTTGACGACAAAGCCAAGCTTTTCCTTTATTTGAGAACCTTTCCGGAGATCTTAAATGGCATCGGCTTGCAGCTTCCCGAAAGAGCAAAAATAAACCAGCCTGTGATTTCTAAAGCATTTAGGGTAAACAGGTTTTTCTATAGTTTTTCTAATTACCTTAAAGACTTAGAAACAGATTCTATTCATCACGACATTTCATATGACCAGTATTTAGATTCAGGAAGACTAGGGCTATCAATCATTCATATGCAGCCTGGACCTAATTTTCAAGATAACTACGGCAGGGGCCTATTTCTTGCGGGTATGTCTCTAACTGCCAACAGTCAGCAATCGAGCGTTTTTTTGGTACCAGCTAAAGGAAAGTATGCGGTGGTGATGTTAGTCGATCATAACCTTCATGGAACCGAAAGCTGGTCTACGGACTCACAGGAAGGTGCCTACAGAACCAGTTATAACTTTCGATTTTCTATTGCATCTCCAAGACATCCTATAGACTTATGGACCAAAATCATAGAAAAAAGCTGGAATTTTGAAGCAGAGCTTTAAGTTTTTTTAATGACCTGCTTCGAAGGACAAACTAATTGCTTCAGAAATATCCCTCCAAGGCACCAGCTTAAAATTCTGGGTTCCTTTCCTTGGAAGAATTCCATCCTCATCGTCTTGGGCAATCATAAGCCCTTGGTCGTAAGGCCAGCCTAGGTTACTGCTTATGACTTCGATTCCATCTGTATGACTGACCCCATCAATCCTTCCATTTGAAACGATCTGAAAGCTATCCAAATAACGATCTGTTTTGCGGTCAAAGATCGCAAAGCTATCCAAGCCTTGGACGGAAGCTATCAGATACCCTTCTCCATTTTCCCCAATATATAGAGCAAGGCCTTCAATATCATCTTCCAGATCATCATTGCCTGCGATCGATCCAATTAAACGTGGCTTTGATAGGCCACTAGCATCAGTTGGAAGCTTCCATATTCCTTTATGCTCTTCAGCAATATAGACAAACCCTCTTTCATCATCAGCAACACAGCCCTCATTCTTTGAGGCGACGGGGATGATTCGCTCTCTAATATGAGACAAACCATTGTCTCCTCCTATGATTTGGAACTGCTGAGCATTCCGGTCCCTTCCCGTTACAAATAGGTGAAAGTTATTCCTTTCTTGATCATGGTAAAGGCATAAACCATAAGCTTTCACCGAAGGCTTAATGTGATAGTTTAGAGGAGCTAATTTTTGATTAACATAATCCAGGCTAAAAAATTCCACCTGACTGATATCATGACGGGTCGCAGCAATAAGGTTAATCAGATCTCCCTTATCGGGGAAATTATAACGAATATCGATGTTGTTAAACCGAGATTTTCCATAAGAAAATAGTAATTTTCCTGATAGGGAGTATACGTTAATTCCTTGCTGTTTATCCGTCCCTAATATCAAACTTTCTTGCGGATTATCAGGGTTAACCCAAAGGGCAGGATCATCAATAGCGTCTCCCCTATGGCCCACTGGCTGTGTTTCACCAGAAGGCTGTACCTCAAAGCGAGCATAAGTAGCCCCGTGAAACAAAAAAACACCGTATAAAACACCAAGCCTAGCAACCTTATTTGCTAACATACGCTCTCCCAATTAATTGTTGATTACCTTGCTTGATTATATAGGACAAACTAATGGTTATGCAGATAAATATTAAATTAAGATTCAATTAAATTAATTAAAAGACACGTAAAATATGGTTTATGCTTCGGGATTGGGCATTACACTAGTTCTAAAAAAAATCATTAGAAAAAAACAAAAAGATTCAATCAAAGCTGAACTATGTTGATTAAGTCAGTTTACGAATTTAAGTAAGATCAAATAAATATGGGAGTTATAAAAAAATTCGCATTATTATCAATTAATTATTTTATTGCATATTTTCTATTGGTATTGAAAAATTCGCTTTATTCGGGCATTTAATGATAGTCAAGCTACGTCAATTTTCAGTTCAAATAGGTGAAATTATGCATTTAACCACAATGAATAAAAAATTTTTGATCGCTCTTGTCTTCTTTAGTAACCTTGCAAAAAACTCCAATAGCTTCGCAATTGAATCTATCAACCAAAACCTAATTCCCAAACCTGAAGCCAAATTAACAATCCTAAAAGAGCAGGAAATAAGAAACCACCTCATTGATCGTAGCTTTGACCGTCCTAATAAGTGTCCCTTACGTGCAAACCCTGACTTATGGGGCTTGCATAGTCGTCTTTCAGTCATCGCAGACTCACTGAAATACGGAGAATGCTACAACAGAAATAAAAATACTATCGAGGGTTTTGAAAGGCTTCTTTCTGAAAAAGATGAATTCTTTCCTGCTTTCAATATGAATCGTAACAACAATGCTGATATAAATCCTCAAATCAACCCGGGCATGAATGCAGATCCAAACTACGAACAAAGTATGCAGCAACAGCAGATCTTCACCGTTTTGAAAACAGTTGCCGACGATGAAGCATGCTTATTCAATGTTAGGCAAAGGGGGCTACTGCCAGTGGTCGCTGACGTTGCCACCAATATCGGACAAGTTTCATCATTAATGCCAACACCCAATGGCTTTCTCTTGGGAGCGGGTGGTATAAGCATTGGCTCAACTTTGAAAATTATCATCGGCTTATTCAAATCCCCCTTTGATTGGAGGGTTGCAAATGAGCGCAAGCAGTTTCTTGACCTGAATTGTTCATTTTTTGACCTTAGGCGTGATGTCGAATCAGCTGAGATTATCGATATAAGAGACAGAACCTTAGACGAAAAAATTGCCACTGCTCAGGCTGCACAAAATAAGCTTTTAAACTACCTCAATCAAATTACTGGAGAAAGAAACAGCTTTTCAGAACAGTTTAACAATTTAAAGCAAACTCACATCAGAGAAACTCTAGGGCAAGAGCACCTGGACTTAATTAGTGGCATTAGCACCATTATGAATATCTACCCTAACACCGGTCCGATTGACGAAGCAAGTAAACTCAAGCTTATACAAGCATTTAATGGTGAATTCCCACGCATAAAATCCCTTGCCGGTAACAAAGAGAATAACCCACCTTACACAGACTATATTTACGAACTTTTTGATCAATTCAACTGGGAAGACTTAAGCCAAAACAATGAAATGAATGGGCAAGACTTCGGTCACAAGTTTGCCCACCCCTTGTTCCACTATTTAAACGCGTACAAGAATCACCTTCAAGCTTCAGTTAATCAAGAGGATCAAAACTTTTTAAATTACAAGCTCAATCCTTCGGAAAGAAGTAATAAAGAGCTTTTGGATCAGGCGCAAAAAAACTACGATGAAATAACCTTTAAACTTGCCGACGCACTGTCTCGCATAGGTACGAGGATAAAAGTGCTGCAGTCTAAGGATAGAAAAAAGTCCTTTGATGCTTATGATGAAGGGGCCCATGCAACTTACGATGCAATTGAACAGTACCGTTATATACAATCTATTTTAACTGGCAAGCTTGGTTACAACTATATGAACTACTTTCGGAAACACTTAAAAAAAGAAAACAAGAGGTTTCAAAAGAGTTATAAAAAATTTAAGAAAGAGTACCCTTCCTTCCAAGACGAAAATAACAAAGACTTCGACATTCCTTGGGCTTGCAGAGATGCTAACCAGCTAAGAATCATTTGGGAAGACGCAAACTCTTCAGCAGAAGTTGCAAACGACTTTGTCGACACCAACATGGGAATATTTTTCACCGACGTTAGAAAGGTCGACACATTCCTGAAATTTTTGCCGGTAGGAACTGCGTCAGAGTTAAAGCTGCTGCGCTATGTCAAGAGTGCTGACCTCGCTAAAAAAGTACTCACTGGCAAAGAGATGTATGACAAGAAAGCAATGAGAAAGTTTGGTTTTATGCGTAGTAAAAACCTTGGAGAGCTGATGTTTGATCTTAGAAACTCAGAGCACCAGCGAGAAGAGATCGAAGAATTTTGGAAGAATCGAAACTGTTTAGTTTTTCTGTAGCACTGAGGGAGTGTTTTTTATAAAGGTTCTCGGACTCAATAAGATAACTCCCGCAGCAAACAGCAAAGCAAAGCAGGCTAAGTAAGCCGAGGCACTGCTATTTTTTGTGAGCAGGTACCCTGAAAGCAAAGGGGCTAAAACCTTTGCTAAGCACTGAACACATTGAAACCATGCTGTCTTCACTTCGTTTGCATTGTCCCCCTTATTAAGTAGAAGGCTAATGCTTGCGGGAATGATCATCGAATAAGAAAAAGACAGCATGACGATCAGAGCCATGATTGCTACAAACTTCTCAACCATTAAAAAGCCTAGGATGCTGGCTCCCATCAGTAACACCAAGAACAAAAAGTCATGCTTCCTTCCACTAAAAGAAATTTCTTTTAGGTAACGCATTCCTTGCCAAATACAGCAGCATAGGCCTAGGTAAGAAATCCCATAACAAGAGTCCGCATCTCCAAAACACTTGGCTTCAATGAGGTAAATCTGGAAAAATTTAATAAAAAAATACCAAGCAAGTGAGATAAAAAATTGAAAACAGAGTATCTTTTTTAGGTCTCGATCACCCTGGTAGAGTTTCGACAAGTGCAGACTAATCTTACTTTCTAAACTGACTGAGTCCGGCTTAACATCATGCTCAAGGAAGAAATGAATATAGATACAGATTAAAAAAGAGGTGAGCGCACAGATAGCAAATGCAGAAGCACCTATAGTTTTTGCTGGTAACGCCTTCATAAAGAGGGCTGATATTTGTGGCCCGATTACAAAGGCAAGGCCAATGCTAGCACCAAGCAGGCTAAAGTGTTCTGTCCATTTCTTTTCTGGGGTGCTTTCTGCAATCATCGAGTTAATCATAGGAATATTAGCACAGGTTAGCCCTGCGACCACAACACCTAAAAATAGCAAGGGAACCTGTCCTAACCACACCCCCAAAAAGCCAATTAAATAAGCTACGGCATTGCCAAAAAAGGTGATCTTTAGCACCTGTTTTTTCGTGATTTTTAAACTGAGCCTCCCCCAAAAAGGAACGCTAAATATCTGGATTAATGAGAATAAAGACAGGTACAAACCAAACAGAAAGTGTTTTGATCCTTCAGAGCCAAACATGCTGTGAGGCCCGTCAAGAAACAGCAAAGTCAAAATTGGGCCAAGTGTTGCATAGGATAACATGTCAAAAAAGGAAAGCCCTAATAGGCGCATAACCTGTTTTTTTCCACTTCTTTCCAAACGAGTTCCTTTACAACCTTTAAACCTCTGCCTCAAAAGCCCTATTTATGGGCAATTAGCCTTGTTTTTGGGCAATGGGAAACTATATTCAATCGAGGGCATGATTTCAAGAGCCAGAACATTGAGCGTATGGTCAACACTCATAGGTGATCGAGATAATAAAACCATAATTAAAAATGGAACTCTCATTAACTGCTTCCCTTTCAAACTCGAAAT
>JABSRF010000025.1 GCA_013215275.1 Oligoflexales bacterium
TCATAGAGTGCGCAATCACAGGCCAGAACTGTACTAAAATTAACCATCAATGGGTAGGACATTTATTTGGAGTTACCATAGGTGGTTTGAACGGTAGCGCAGGGCTTTAGGAGATGCCTCCATTAGCAGTCTGCATGACTATCGCAACATTTGGCGTGACTAGCACAACCATTCGCATGACAAGCATAACGATCAGCATGATAAGCACAACGGTCGTGTAAATTGAAGGAGAAGGATTGTGGAGAGATATCCACTGACAAGCCACTTAAATCAAAGAACCAGTCAATGCGGTTTTATTAGCACCATCAACCTTAACCATGGCTAACTCACCAACAAGAGGCCTTCTTGAAGCCACCCTAATAAGTCTGAAGTGCCGCGTTCTTCCATAATAGATTCCTGGCTCTTTAAGGCTTTCATAAAGAAAGAGAACCTCTCGATCCTTACCAATCTCAGCTTCGTTCTGGGCGATGGTAATTTCGTTTTGCAGTTTGTTAAGCCTAGCTAAACGCTCAGCTTTAACTGCCTCAGGAACCTGATCTTTAAATCTAATTGCTGCTGTACCTTTACGAGGAGAGTACATAAACGCATAAGAAAAACAGAACTGTACCTTTTCAATCAGGTCCAAAGTGGCCTGAAAGTCTTCTTCCGTTTCGGATGGGAATCCCACGATTAAATCAGTGGAAATTGCCATATCAGGCACTGCATCTCTCAGCCACTTCACTCGTTCTAAGTACTCAGCCACAGTGACCTTACGCCTCATAGTGCCGAGAATCTCATCGCTTCCGCTTTGAACTGGAAGGTGGAAGTAGCTCCCTAGCTTTCTCTCCTGAGCAAAAAGGTCTGCCAAGGGCTTTGTTAAATCGTGAGGATTAGAGGTGGTAAAGCGTAAGCGCTTAAGTTGTGGAATCGAAGCAACCTTTGCCAATAAATCAACAAAAGGCCCAGCTTCTGAAGGATTTATCTGTCCATTCTTCTGTAAGTCTTGGCCATAGCTGTTAACGTTTTGACCCAAGAGAGTGATCTCAGAAGCACAATGGAGCACATGAGCTTTTGCCTTCGCATAGATGACCTCAGGCTTCTCGCTCACTTCCCGTCCACGGGTAAATGGGACGACGCAGAAGGTACAAAAATTATCACAGCCCTGTTGAATATTAACGAAACGTGAAATCTCGTTTTTACCAAAAAGACTTGGAGTCACATCCACACTTTGCTGGCAGGAAAGGTCACCACTTGGCTCATCATCATATTTAGGCTTATTGAATCCAATAGCCATTGCCTGCGAACCACTGTCTTGGCGTTCTTTTAACAAGCGAGGAAGCTCATCAATCTTTCCCGGACCCATCAGAATATCTATGGTTGGGGCTTGCTTAAGCAGTTTTTTACCTTCTGCTTGTGCGACACATCCGGCAACAGCAATCTTGAGGTCTTTGTTTTCTTGCTTAAGCTCTTTAAGAACACCAAGGCGACTAACAACCTTATGCCTAGCTTTTTCGCGAATATGGCAGGTATTGAGAACGATCAAATCTGCTTCCGAAGGGTTTTCAGTAAGCTGAAAGTTCTCTTTCTGCATCAATGATAGGATCTTTTCGCTGTCAGCGACATTCATCTGACAGCCCCAAGTTTCGATATGTATGCGCTTTGCATCTGGCTTTAAAAGGGAATCATCCACAGAATGACTCATGGCATCTCTTTCTAAATTTGTCGAAATTATTTCTTACGATTGCGTTTGCGGCTATTTTTTGCTGCTCGCCTCGCCTTTTTAACTTTATCTCGGTCAACACGCTTAAAAGCCGGCGCACCACTTGTTTTACCGGCACCCGCTCCATCTAGACCACCCATCATACTTGCTAGGCTACCCATATCCGGCATTCCACCACCAGTTGCCATTTTGCGCATCTGGTTCATTTGGGAAAGCTTGTTCATGCCTGGGATCTTTCCCATCAAACCACCCATATTTTTCCCAAGGTTACCCATCATTGAGTGCATGGTTTTAAAACGCTTAACGAGCTCGCTGACTTCTTTTGCGCTGCGTCCACTACCAACTGCGATCCGCTTAGCTCGGCTTTGACTTTGATAGAGAAGGTTGGGATTCAAGCGTTCCTTCTCCGTCATTGAGTCAATCATGGCTTTGATGCGGCCAAGTTCTTTTTCATCCACATTGACATCTTTAGGAATGAGATTTTGCATGGGAAGCTTTGCCATGATGTCTTTGAGAGGTCCCATTTTTTGAATCATGGAAATCTGCTCATAAAAATCTCTGAAGTTGAATTGGCCACTCAACATACGCATAGCTTCTTCTTCGCTATCTCCGTCTGAGACCCTTTCAAAATCTTCCATTAAGCCAACAATATCACCAAGACCAAGGATCCGGCTTGCTAAGCCCTCAGGCCTAAATTCCTCAAGCCTTTCTAAGTCCTCACCCATCCCAAGGAATTTGATCGGTGCACCAGTGACCTCTTTGATGCTAAGGGCAGCACCACCCCTTGCGTCACCGTCAAGCTTGGTCATGACCACACCACTTAGGGCGAGGCGTTCATGGAAAGCCTTAGCAGTGGTTACCGCATCTTGCCCCATCATGGCGTCACAGACGAGGAGGATGTTATCTGGGGTGCATTCGGACTTGATGTCCGAAAGCTCATCCATCAGCTTGTCATCAATCGTCAAACGGCCGGCAGTATCGAACAGCAAGGTATCACAGTCCAGCTCCATGGCCTTATCCTTAGCCTGCTTACAAATTTCAACCGGCGAAGTGTTCTCTAAATGAAAAACCGGAACTTCTATGCGCTCACCTAGAACCTTTAATTGGTCCACAGCAGCTGGCCGATAAATATCAGCGGCAACCATTAGCGGCTTTCTCTTATTGCGGATCAAATACTTTGCTAGCTTACCAGTCGTGGTCGTTTTACCAGTACCTTGTAAACCCACCATCATAATAGACGCAGGGCGATTATTCGGTAAGCTCAGGCTAGTGTCCACAGGGCCCATAAGGCCTTCTAGCTCTTCTTTACAAATTTTTATGAAATGGTCACCAGGAGTCACCTTTAACTTGTCGACGCCTTTTCCAGCCTTCAAGGAAACAACTTCCCCTAAAGACTTCTCTTTGACGCGAGACAGGAAGGTCTTGCCAACTGAATACTCCACATCAGCTTCTAGGAGGCTTCTGCGAATATCCCCCATTGCCTCATTGATGTTGTCTTCCGATAACCTTGCTTTTCCTTGAAACTTTTCTGTAGCTTTTTTGAATCCATCACTGAGGACGTCGAGCATAATTTAAAACTCCCACTTCGGGGCAATAGATAAAGGCTCCCCATTTTGAACTAGTGCGTATATAACGAATTAGGCAACACAGTCAATAAATGTATTTCAAGCCCACACAAAAAGATATCAAATGCCTGAGTTGTTGAATTTTTTCTTAAATTTTACCAGGTCTTGATTTTCGGCCGGGGTCGCTTTGAGGACCAAGCAAAGGCACCCTTACTTTGATCTTTCAATTTCAGGGGAGCCCAGCGCTTAGAGCTAGGTGGTAAGTTTACAATCGTATAATTGTATGTGCCCATCGGAAGGTGGAGGATTTTATAGCGGCCATTGTCGACCACAAAAGAAGTCTCTCCAATAATACCTTCACACAGATAGGACGTGTGGGCCAAATTATCTGCCTCGCTCTCATCACGAAGGTAGCATCTGGTCTGGCGGCTTCCACTTAGGAGCATCAAAGACGCCAAGCTAAGGCTACTATAGTCGTTGTGATAAAGGGGATTCCAGCAATTGGAGACTGCCTTTAGCGAGAGGTCATCTAGCTGCATCTTGGATTGATCTTGGGGGATTCTAAATGGGTTCATGCTGAGCGCTGTTTCAAGAACTTGATCAGCCACGTCCTGGTCTGGCTGAATTTGCACCCACAGCTCCTTAGTCTTATGAAGGTTACGAGGAATCTGGACCTTGAGCTGCCCGAGGCGATTCGACTTATCGAGAAGTTTTTGAAAAAAGCTTAGCTCTCTCGTTGCTTGCTCAATGCCAACCTCTCCCCAATGAAAGCTATCAGCTGATGATGATTGACAGAAGCCCTCCCTCCAGACTGTCGAGCGCATAACAAGCGGCAGCTCCTTAGCATGAGATAAAGAAAGTAAGGAACAAAATTGTTCTACTTCTTCAAACTGGGACCGATTTAATAGAAGCTGAGCAAGCTGTCTGGTTATGGTAAGTCGTCTCAAAAATAGATAAGGCTGCCTTCGCCATTTTCTTAAAATGTCTTTCTGCATTTTCTTCAGCCGGCTTAAAGCAGATTCTGGATCAAGGGATGCAAGCTCACAAACAAAACCCTCTCCAGCAAGTTCTGAAAACTTGCAATCTGGGGCAAGCTCCTCAAAAAACTGGCCCAAAACCGCACGAAAGTTTTCTGTGCGCTCATGATCCTGCTCATCTTGGCATAACATAGACCTTAAGATGGAAGTCTGCTCATCGGTGGCTGGGATCCAAAACTTGTTCTCACCTTCATTGAAATCAACTTCAAATAATGATCCATTTTCTGTTTCAAGGGGACCTAAAATTCTTACAAATTTGGTCTCATGCTTTAGGTTTAGAATCAGAGGCAAATTAAGGGAAATAGGGAACGACTGTAGGGAGCACCATGCCCGCGGTTTTGGTGTTATGCTGTAGCCGCCGTCAGGTGAGAACGCTGGGTGTACATTGATCTGGGATTCTAGCCGGCCAAGACTTGGAAATACCGGTGGGTACAGCAACTCATCACTTGGCTCTTCTGGCGCAAGTGGTTCCTGCTGGGTTTGTTCAATCTCGTTAATTTTATCAGAAAAAAAATCGGACTCTTTTTGGGAAGTACACGCACCCACCAAAAAGAAAAGACTTACTAAACAAAATTTAAAAAATTGCAATTTCCTGAACAGCAAGATCAACTTTTTCATAAAAACCGCCAATTGCAGGACCAGCAGCTTCTACAGTCCAAGACAAAGGCTTGCATAGTTTAAGAATATACCGAGAAACTTCTTCACCTTCTTCTGTTTTCATGATCAGGCGAATATCTGTGAGGCTAGCCCTAGTTTCCGAGGCTTTTTTAGCCCAGAGATACAAGGATGGGTCAGTCACAAAGTCCCTTTTCAGGCTCACCCGAGTGAAGCTTTCATCGGTATGCTGTCTTTGGGAGGTCAGGTCTCTGAGGTCATTGATATGGTCAAACGTACCGTAATCAAGCCCATCGATTTCGATATGCGTCTTAGTCTGAAGCGGAGTAAATTTGGCAGACACTCCACTGGTGAGAGAAAAAGCCAAACACAAAGTAAGGATCACTGCCCCTAAAGCTGCTAGGGCCCAAGAAACACTCCTTAAACTTTTATTTTCTCTATGCACTACTTATTGCCTACTTTCTAATAAATATAGCCCTATTAACTAAAGAATACCACATACACTACAAGCAATCCAACATCCCACAAGAAGACTAAAGATCAACGACGCGTACGGGGCTCTCTTTTGCTCATAGTCGTTCCATCGGTAAAAACTTCATAAGCTTTACCCTGGAAAGACCGACTGATTACCCATAGTATTATAATAAGCGAAAAAAATAAAAAGAATTCAGGAGATTTGAAGCTCTACCAAGCCAAACTTTTGGATTGAAAAGCCTCGACCCTAAGTTAAGACTCGAGCGATTCCTTGATCAAGTTTTCTAATTCCTGTCTATGCTGGCTAGGAAAATCTCGATCAGTAAGAAGCGCATTTGCTTGCCTACGGAACGCTTCCTTCTGTTCCATAGCTAAATGAGCCTGAGCTGCGTGGGCCTTGAGCTTCCAAGGAATCGTGGAATAGGATTTCTCTGCCTCCCACACAATAGAAGGGATCCGATCATAGTCTCCAGCTAGCCCCAGGGCTCCCGTATATTCGACTAGGAAAGAAGCATCTCGCTCTCCAGACTGATAGAAAGGGTCAAGATAAGATGCTTTTGACTGCTGGTTGCTTTGCTCATCAAGATCAGCCACAAGGGATTTCCCGGCCCAAGAATGAAACTCTTCTGCCCGGGCCCAAAGCTCACTCACAGGATCCTTACCGACTTCCGTCAAATAAACATAAAATAACTCCCATAAAGGGTAGTGGTTTGGACAAGCTTTTAGCCCAGCTAAAATCCAAGCAGCAGATTCTTCCCACCTCTTATCATGGTGCGTAATTTGAATGAGGTTAACATAGGGGGCAGGCTCAGAGGGTATTAACTTATGGGCATCATAAAAGCAGTGTTCTGCGCGAGCAAGCTCACCACAATACATGGCTCCAAGGCCTTCAATGTTAATACCGCGAAAATCGTTTCGAGACCAAATTTCTTGATTAAAATCCACGATCTTCAGCACTAGGAGTGGCAAGTCCATACCCAGCAACTCATCCATCAGGTCAACCATGAGGGTTTCATCAGTCAATGGATTCTCACTCATATGAGCAAGCAAAAAGTCTACAAATTCCGTTTTTAAATCTGCAGCCACCACTTCAGTCTTGAACCCAGAGTAATCTTTACTCGAAATGCCTAACCATTGACGTAGCTTTGGGCCCATCGGGTAGTGAGCCCAATCTGTTTTACCGGCAAGACTCATACATTTTCCTCCCCAGGCTCAGCAAGTATGATACCCAGCTCATTCAATGAATTTGTAGGCACAGGACTAGGCGCCTCAGTAAGCAGACAACTCGCTTTTTGCGTTTTAGGAAAAGCGATCACATCTCTGATGGCATCACACCCGGTCAATAGCATGACAAGGCGGTCCAAACCAAAAGCAATGCCACCATGAGGAGGGGCAGCAAATTTAAGAGCTTCCAGTAAAAACCCAAACTTTTTCTGAGCTTCCTCAGGTGTGAGGCCAATGGTTGCAAATACCTTAGCCTGTATCTCAGGGTTATGGATCCTAATTGAGCCTCCAGCTATTTCGTAACCATTACAGACCAAGTCGTATGCTGCAGCACGAACTTTCTTAGGATCCGTATCAAGTAAAGCAAGGTCCTCAGCTCTCGGCATACAGAAAGGATGATGGCGAGCAGACCACTTACCAGTTTCCTCATCTTGCTCCATCAATGGAAATTCAGTGACCCAAAGGAAGTTAAGCTGATCTTTATCATAAAGCTCGAGCGCTGCTCCGAGGTGATTTCTAAGCGCCGAAAGAGTTGCTTTTACAGTCTCATAAGCCCCTGCCCCGAAAAGCACAAGATCATTGGGCTCGAGCTCTATTTTGGCTTCAAAAGACTTAACAAACTCGTCGTCAAAAAACTTGCTGATGGGTGATTGCCAGCTGGCAATCCCTGCCCCAGGCTTTTTCTTCAACCAAGCAAGTCCTTTTGAACCATGGTGCTTTGCAATTTCGGTCAGCTCGTCAATCTTTTTGCGGGAGTATGCTTCAGCTGCATTCTTTACCACGATCGCATTAACTATTCCGCCGGATGTGACAGCATCCTTGAACACCTTAAAGTCACAAGTATTAGCTAAATCACTAAGGTCTTTAAGCTTTAAGTCAAAACGAGTGTCAGGCTTATCACAGCCATACTCTTCCATTGCTTGAGCAAAGGTCATATGGGGAATTTCAGTAATGACTTCTTTTTGTTTGTATTCATTGACCAAGCTCTGGGTAACCGCTGTGATGGTTGCTATCACCTCACTCTCGTCCACGAATGACATCTCACAGTCAATCTGAGTGAACTCAGGTTGTCTATCAGCACGCAAGTCTTCGTCACGAAAGCACTTAACAATCTGGTAATAGCGATCAAAACCACTGATCATGTAGATCTGCTTAAAAAGCTGTGGACTCTGCGGTAGTGCGTAAAACTTATTCGTATTGATCCGCGAAGGAACCAAGAACTCACGAGCACCTTCAGGGGTCGACTTATAGAGATAAGGTGTCTCCAAGTCTAGAAAGCCAAGCTCCTCAAGGCCACGCCGCACCAGGGAAGTAATCTTGCTTCTCGCAACAATCCGTTCCTTCATGACCTGGCGGCGCAGATCCAAGTATCGGTATTTAAGACGAAGGTGTTCTGATGCTTCTGATAATTCTGAAACTGCGAATGGCAAGACGTCGCACTTGTTGTCAATGCGAATCTCTTGAACCTGCACTTCGATGGCTCCAGTTACCATATCTTTATTGACCATGCCCTCAGGTCTACCGCCCACCTTACCTTTTATTGACAGAACGAACTCGTTCCTGATGTCTTTGGTTTTATCTTTTAACTCAGGATTTTTAGTTGGATCCAGAACCACTTGGGTAATGCCAAAGCGATCGCGTAAATCAATGAAGACTAGGCCCCCTAAGTCACGCCGTTTTGCAACCCAACCCATCAGGATCACTTCGATCCCCTCATGGTCTTTTCTCAGTTCACCGCAAGTATGACTTCTTTTCCAAACGCTATCCAATGCTCGCCCCTATTTTTCTATCTAAGACACTCACTTCTTGACCACTCATACCCAGGTGCTGGGTGTACAACCCTCAATTAGTAGCACTACCGGGAATTGAGTTCCATAATATAAAGGCACTTCCAAGCATCCAGGGAATAAAAATGGCCTTTCCATAAGGACGGCCGACACGGGATAAGCACTAAAGCTTGGCTATTGACCATTAAGAAAAACTTTCTGGACTTGGGACTCCACTCAATATCACAAAACATTTGTTAGGTGAGAACCTGATTGAGGTATGATCTTTAAGCGATCACTCCGCAAACCAACAAAGGAAGACCATATGTTGCCAGAAAGCCAGCAAGCAGATCAGAAGGGCTGTCGGCCGTTTCATTTAGCACTCGCCGTCCCCAATCTTCAGCAAACTAAGGACTTTTATTTGAACACCCTAGGGTGCAGCCTTGGCAGAACCACAGACACTTGGATTGACCTCAATTTTTTTGGACATCAGCTCAGCTTTCATCAAGCGGAGCAAGCTCTCAGCGAAAAGGTAACAAACGCTGTTGATAAAAAGCAGGTGCCGATCCCCCACCTTGGGGTCATCTTAACCATGGAACAATGGAAGAGGCTGGCTGCAGACTTAAAAGAGAAGGAAATTGATTTTATCATCGAGCCTTACATCCGATTTGCCGGGCAAGCCGGTGAGCAGGCCACCATGTTTATCCCAGACCCAAATGGCTACCACTTAGAGTTCAAGGCATTTGCCGACGACAATTCGATCTTTTAAATTGACCTATCCCCCTCTTGATTTGTATCGAAGAGAAGGTAGAGCAATTTTGAAATTTAACGGATGTTATTTAAAAGGGAAGATTGAGCTAGAATCCAAACATTTTCATCTTTTTACGAAGCGTATTACGATTGATTCCAAGGATTCTTGCTGCATGAACTTGATTACCGCCGGTTCTCAATAGAATCTGTTTGATTAACGGCTTTTCCACTTTTTTCATGATCATATCGTACATATTCTCAGGGTAATACGTACCAATCTGATCTAAAAATCGTGAAATTTTCAGCTCTACTATGGCCTCAAGGGAGTAACCATCCAGTTTACCTGCAAGCTCGTTGTCCGAAATCTTTTCGACTCCAGCAACAGGCGGCTCAGTCTTAACTGCTTCGAGTTTACTTTGCGTTAGTTGATGGCAATTTTCTGCGACACTTTCGGTGGTTTTCACGTAACTTTTCTCCCAGTTTACCAAAACGGACCAAAGGATTCTTAATTGCTAGTAGACACCAGAATTAAGCGCACTTCTAATTAGCAAGCGCTATGGTTAGGTGTCAACCAGCATTGGCAAAAATTTCACCAATCGCTGTAACCAATCGAAACCATGCATATATTATAATCCCGCCCTTACTTATGGGGAAATTTTACCTCTTTCCTGAACTTTCGGATATAGATAGTATTTAAATATAAGCACACAACTAAATCCAACTAATTTCATTTTGATGTCAGGCCCAACATGAACTAAGGTCGTTCAATTGCTTAGAGTTTCTCGGATTCAGGAAAAAATATTCATAAGCACCTTGATTGGTCTCGGCGAATTCTTATATTTTATAGGACCTGGTCGGTAGACCAGAGCCAGGCTTTGGATGAAGAAATCGAATCAACTTTTCTTCAATCGCAGGGCCAAGGCACAAGGCAATGACATCTAGGATAAGCGATAAATCAATGCAAGCAAGTGAAGAACTAGGAAAAAAAGTGACTGACAACAAAAACTTAAACAAAAATCCCCAAAAAGATACAAACACAGCGCAAAAAGATGGGGCGGCGTCTGAGGCTTCTAAGGCCCAAGAAATCAATCCCGATTCTCAAGAATCCGCGGAACTCACAAATTTACAGCAAGAAGTCGAGAAGCTAAAACAGGAAAGCTCAGACAACTACAATAAGTTTGTAAGAGCAATGGCTGATATGGACAATATCAAGCGCAGAACTGAAAAAGAAAAAAGTGATATCCGGCAATATGCCCTTGAATCCTTTCTCAAAGAAATGCTTCCTATTTTGGATAGCTTCAACCAAGCAACTGATGATAGCAGCGAAAAAGACCAAAAAGAAGCGGAGGCTTCAAAGGGTGAAAAAGGGAAGAGCTTTTTCGAGGGTATGCTTATGGTAAAGCGCCAACTGAATGAAACTCTTGAAAAACATGGTCTAGCTGGCATTGATGCCAAAGGTGCGCCATTTGACCCAAACCTCCACCAAGCTATCTCTAAGGTTGAGTCTAACGAAATCGATCAAGAAATTGTCAAAGATGAATACTCAAAAGGTTATACCCTAAACGGGCGCTTGCTACGCCCTGCAATGGTCAGCGTCATGGTACCTAGTGAGAGCAACTAGGATAAGCGAACCATTGGCCTAGGTTCTCAATATGAACGGGAAGCCACCTAGAAAAAACGCCCTTTCAGTCCTACCCAGTATTCCTGATGAAGGGACCTGCGAAGGCGACTTGGAGGCCCTTGAGAATTTTTGTAATCAAGTAGAGCTTGACGATATTAGCTTTGAAACTTGGAAGCAAACCCACAGTAATTTAGACCTGCTAATATCAGTGCCCATGCGCCTAGCCCTTCTGCAAAAGGGTGGGAAGCAAACCATTAGTTTTGTTAGGACAATCTTATCAATTTGTGGTCGGTATAAAAAGAAAGAAAAAATCGATCGCCAAATCAGCTGGCCAAAGACCTCTGAAAGCTTGGTCAAACTGAGGTTCAAAAATGAAGGTGATCAGGCAGGCAAGCAAAAAGGTGACTTGATCGTTCACTTAACATGTACAGATTAATTCTATGAAACAAACAACCATCTAACTGACCACCCTTTTGGCTCGCATCTAAAATTAAAGCTCGAAATAAACGAGCCGATATTATGATTGAGTGATAACAGGCAAACGCTTTTGATAAAAGGATAGTTGAATGGTCGTCAAGAAGGATCACAACGAAATCGGTGCTGACGTGGAACTTCCTTTGTTGCCACTGAAAGATATTGTCGTATTTCCACATATGATTATTCCCGTTTTTATAAACGAAGACTTATGTGTCAATGCTGTGGAAGAAAGCTTAAACTCACATCGAAAGATCTTTCTTTCTGCGTTTAAGGTGGCTGGTGAAGACGGGGAAGGCCTGGAGTCTAGCTTAGAAGCTCCTTTTGATGTCTATGATATCGGAACGGTTTGCTCGATCATGCGTACTAGGAAGTTGCCTGACGGTCGGATGAAAGTTTTGGTTCAAGGATTAAATAAGGCATGTATCCAAGAGTTAAGCCGCACTGAAGAGTATCCTGCTGTCGTTTTAAAAAGTCGCAAAGAACCAAGTCTTTCTGCTCAATCCCCAGAGGTTGAGGCTATGCTCAGAGCAGTAAGAGAAAACCTTGAACGAGTCGTGAGCCTTGGTAAAATCTTATCTCCTGACATCTTAATGGTTCTCGAAGATGTAAAAGACCCTGGTCGTTTAGCTGATCTAGTCGCAGCTAACTTAGGCTTAAAAGTGGAAGAAGCACAGTCTATTTTAGCGATCTTTGATCCTATTGAAAGATTGAATAAGGTACACACCTACCTTTCAAGAGAAATCGAAGTTTACCAAATGCAAGTCAGAATCCAATCTCAAGCGAAAGAAGAGATCGGTCGCGTGCAACGAGAGCACTATTTACGTGAACAAATAAGGGCTTTGAAAACAGAGCTAGGCGATTCAGATCCAAAAGAAGAGTTAGATGATTTGTGGAAGCAGATCGAAGAGGTGAAGCTTACCAAAGAAGCCAAAGATGAGGTCTCTAGGCAACTGCGTCGGCTAGAAAGAATGCATCAAGACACTAGTGAAGCTGCTTTAACTAGAAACCATATTGAAACAATTCTTCAGCTCCCTTGGTCTGTCTATTCTGAAGATGAACTAGAATTACCACAGGTCAACGAAGTCCTGAACACAGACCATTATGGATTAGATCAGATAAAAGATCGAATTATTGAGTACCTTGCGGTCAAAAAGCTTAATCCTCAGGCTAAAAGTCCAATCATCTGTTTTGTCGGACCTCCCGGAGTAGGCAAAACGAGCTTAGGTCATTCAATCGCTAAAGCGATGGGACGAAAATTCGCTCGCATCTCCCTAGGAGGAGTTAGGGATGAAGCAGATATCCGTGGTCATAGAAAAACCTATGTAGGAGCCTACCCAGGCAGAGTGATCACAAGCTTAAAAAATGCCGAAACAGCAAACCCTATCATCATGTTAGATGAGATTGATAAATTAGGCTCTGATCACCGCGGAGACCCTTCTGCTGCGCTCTTAGAAGTTTTGGATCCAGAACAAAATCACAAGTTTATGGATCACTACCTAGGGGTTACTTTTGATCTGTCAAAGGTGATGTTTATTGCCAATGCAAACACGTTAGAAACGATCCCCCACCCTCTAAGGGACCGTTTGGAAATCATCGAGTTGTCAGGCTACTCAGAGGATGAAAAAACCGAAATTGCAAATAAGTTTTTAATACCAAAGCAGGTCAAGGAAAATGGAATTGCGGATACAGGCGTAAGCTTCAGCAAGGGGGCTGTTCATAGTTTAATCCGCGGTTACACCAGAGAAAGTGGATTGAGAAACCTTGAAAAGCAGATCGCACGCGTCTGCAGAAAAATTGCCCGAATATACGCAGAGGACCATGACCGCAAGAAAGAGGATCTAAAGGTAACTCCGACTCAGGTCAACAAGTACCTTGGGGTTAAAAAGTACCACGATGAGTTTTATCATGCTGACCCAACAATTGGGGTTGCGCTTGGAATGGCGTTTACTCAATTCGGGGGAGAAATCCTTGCTCTTGAGACGAGTCTGTTACCCGGAAAAGAAAAGCTGGTTTTAACCGGTCAACTTGGTGACGTCATGAAAGAATCAGCTCAAGCTGCCTACAGCTTTGTCCGTGCTAAAGCTAGCGAATTCGGGTTTGATCCGAAGATTTTGCAAAACCACGAAATCCACCTTCACATTCCTCAGGGAGCTGTGCCTAAAGATGGACCAAGTGCAGGGATTGCTATTGCAACGTCCATTCTATCTGCATTGGTCAAGCAAGCTCCTCTACCTGGAGCATGCATGACAGGTGAGATAACTATTTTAGGGAAGGTTTTGCCTATTGGTGGGCTCAAAGAAAAAATCCTTGCTGCCCAGCGTGAAAACCTTTCTCACGTGATCCTCCCGGAAAAAAACAAAGCAGCCTTTAGCTCATTGCCGGCAAACATTAAAAGAAAGCTTAAATTTTACTTCGTTAACGATTATTCAGAGGTTTTTGACATTCTTTTCAAAACCAACCAAGAAGGTATTGTCATCCCCCACCCTTCAAACGAACTAGGAAACTCTCAAGATTTAGCAAGCTAAATCCTGAGCTAACCGCACAGTTCTTTCCTCTTGAACTTCCTATATTGCCAGATCTGTTTATAATCAGATAGAGAATGGCAATAAGTGCTTAGTAAGGAAGGGAATATGATTCAGGATCTAATAAAGTGGCTTGTAAAAATTTTTCTACACTTGGTCGTGTGGGTTTTTATACTATCGATTCAGTGGGAGGGAAGGACTCTTTATGATCGAGCTCATGAAATCTTAGTGGACAACCCCTTAGTTGACCTCGTTGATGAAGAGTTGAAAGACTTGTGGGATAAAGTTTCAGCGACTGCTGCATCCACCTATGCAAAACTCAAAAGCGAAGAAAATAAAGAAAAAATCCAATAAACCAAGATGGATTTTATTGACAGTTCAATGTTTTTCCATGATAAAACTGGACAAGAGCCCTTAGAAATGGCATGGAAACAAGCGATCTGCCGATCTAGTCATAGCAATTCGAGAAGATCGAGCATCAACAAATAATAATAAAAGATTAAAAATGAGGTTTAAGTTTGGCAGTATTACCTATAGTTGAATGGCCTGCGAAAGTATTGGAAACAAAGGCTAAGGAAGTCACAGAATTTGATGCAAAATTACAACAGTTTGTGCAGGATATGCACGAAACCATGGACAAGGCTCAGGGAATTGGCCTAGCAGCAAATCAAGTAGGTAGCCTGCAACGGGTTTTGACCATATTCATCCCATATCACGAGCCCAACACGGAAGAAAGCGAGAACAAAGAGCGAGAGCCCGATGTCCGCGAGTGGTGGCATGACAAGCGCTTCGCCTTTGTTAATCCTGTCATCGAAAAAAAGTCTGGCAAAGCTCGTTATATGGAGGGGTGCCTTAGCTTTCCTGAGGTCTACGATTATGTGGATCGAGCCGATATCGTGACCATCAAAGCAAAGGATGAGTTTGGAAAAGAGTTTACCGTAGAAGCTAACGGACTCTTCTCAATCTGTTTGCAACATGAGATTGATCATATCGATGGGATTGTGTTTATTAATAGAATGAGTCGGCTCAAAGCCCAGATGATAAAGAAAAAAATCAACAAACGACAGCTTCTCAGCTCTCACGAAAGCGAATAGTATGAGCATAATCTCTCCTTCTATCTTATCTGCAGACTTACTTAACTTACAGCGAGATATCACAGAGGTGGAACAAGGAGGAGCAGATTGGCACCACGTAGACGTCATGGATGGTCACTTTGTTCCTAATTTAAGCTTCGGCCTGCCTCTAATCTCAGCTTTAAAACGACAAACTTCCTTACCATTAGATGTCCATCTCATGATAAGCAACCCAGAACAAATGGTTCCTGAGTACATTAAAGCCGGTGCAGATCTTATAACCTTTCATGTAGAAACAGCAGTCCATGCTCATCGACTACTGCAAAGCATCAAGGAAAAATGCATTAAGGCTGGCTTAGCGATCAACCCGGGAACACCCCTTCACTCGCTTGAACCACTGCTATCCGATGTGGATATGATCCTTGTTATGTCTGTAAATCCAGGGTTTGGAGGACAAAAGTTCATTCCTCAAACTTGTGAGCGTGTAAGCACGTTAGCATGCAGACTAAAGGAGCTTGGTCGCTTTGAAGATGTCATTATCCAAGTGGATGGAGGCATCAACACAGAAACCATCAAGAAAGTTTACGACTCAGGTGCAAGAGCTTTTGTTGCTGGCTCTCACATCTATGGGGCCAAAAACCGCTCACAAGTCATTCAGAAGCTCAAGGAGCTCACTGCATAGTCAAACAAAAATAATTAAAGGGGCGCAATATGGTTGAAGCGTTTGCTCTAGGCAAGCAAGAATTAACGGTAGAGAAGCTAGTTTGTTTAGGGAAAGCCCCGAGTCCCAATCTTCATATTGATGAAGAACGCCTGCAAAACCTACTCAAATACCGGAAAATGGTGATCGAAGGACTGAAAGGGTCCACCACTATTTACGGAGTCAACACCGGCTTTGGCTACTTATCGCAAGTCAAAATCCCACAAGAGAAGTTAGAGCAGCTACAACTCAATCTTATTCGCTCCCATGCATGTGGAGTTGGTGAGGATGCACCTTTAGAGGTGGTGAGGTCGTTGTTAGTCCTGAGAGCTCACACCTTTCTTCTTGGTCATAGCGGCGTAAGTAAGGAATGCCTAGACACCATCACCTCTTTTTTGGAGCATGACTTATTACCTCGCATTCCTATGAAAGGTTCGGTGGGAGCCTCAGGAGACCTGGCACCACTAGCTCATTTAGCTTTAGGGTTCATCGGTGAAGGAGAGGTCTATTACCGCGGGAAAAAGCTACCTGCAATGAATGCTCTAAAGCTCGCAGGTGTGAAGCCACTACACCCAGCAGCAAAAGAAGGGCTTTCTCTCATTAACGGCACCCATTTCATGACCACCTTGGGCGCCTATGCTATTAAAGAGGCTGAAATTCTTGCGAAATCTGCAGACATTATTGCCTCGATGAGCCTTGATGCCATCAGAGGTACAACGGCGGCTTTTGATCTCAGGATTCAAAAGGCAAGGCCGCACCCAGGTCAGGAAATCGTCGCTCGCAATATACTTATGCTCCATGAGGGCAATGATGAAATCAAAGAGAGTCATAAAAGCTGCGACAAAGTTCAAGACCCTTACAGCTTTCGCTGTGTGCCGCAGGTGCATGGAGCGTGTCGCGATACGATGGAGTATGTGCGTCAAAAAATCGACGTCGAGCTGAACAGCGTGACTGACAACCCCTTAATATTTCCAGAAGGGGACCTAGTTAGCGGCGGTAACTTCCATGGACAACCGGTTGCTATGGCAATGGATTTCTTAGCGATTGCGGTTGCCGAATTAGGAAGTGTTTCCGAAAGGCGCATTGAAAAAATTACCAATCCCAACTTAAGCGGACTTCCTGCTTTTGTGACTGAGGAAGTAGGTTTAAACTCGGGGTATATGATCCCCCATGTGGTTTCTGCTGCCTTGGTATCAGAGAACAAAGTCTTATGCCACCCTGCCAGTATAGACAGCATCCCTACCTCAGCAGACAAAGAAGATCATGTTAGCATGGGGCCAATAGCAGCGAGGAAGGCCCTAGAAATAAACAAAAATGTGGCAAACATCCTCGCAATTGAGCTGTTGGCATCTTGCCAAGCAATTGACTTATTGAAACCCCTTAAGCCTTCGCCTTTGCTTCAAGTGGTCTATAATAGTGTTAGGAGCCAGTCACCTTATATGAGTAACGACCGCTCTTTGCGAGACGACATCGAGTCTTTGACCGGTATGATTCAGCGAGGGGAGCTGTTAGAACTCATTGCTCATGAGGGGCTCGACCTTCACTAGCATCAAACTTCGTGAGCACCCCCCGTTGGAATTCACTAATCAGCTGAGGTACCTATGAGCCCTACGATGATGACTAAGGTTTCGTTAACATGCTTATTCTTATGTATGTTTCCATCGATCTCCCATGGAGCCGAAAAGAAACAGCTTAAAAAGAGTGTCCAAACCAGTATTCAAGTGAATGGAACCTTCGAGGTCTGGAAAATTGAAACAAAAAAGTTCTCTCGCAGTGATAGCGTATTTAAACGCATCTACTTTAGAAGAGCCCCAACAGGCACAGGACCAAAAGAGATATTTTTAGACAGCCTTCATGTTCATCCAGCTCTAAAGGTAGGCTCTAGTTTCGAGCTTTCTGCTGAAATAAACCCCAAAGTAGAGTTCAAAAAAGCTAAAGAAGCACTGCAAATACTTCTATTTATTCCCCAAAATGGGAGAAAAATCTCTGTTTGGCTTCTTTCCCTAAAAAGCAAAGACCTAGATTTGCGGGGCGCTTCGTACTTCAAGATGCACAACCCTGACTTCATAATCTTGTAAGCAACACTTAACAATCTATAATTACGCAATTATTTTCTCTCTATCCCAAGGTGATATCAAGCTCTCCTTACAAGCTTCGGCGTGGACATGATACAGTTTGCATGAAACAATAGGCTGCTTGCTGGCAGCTTGTTCGCCACAGTAAAATTTTTTCAAAAACCTAAGGTAGGATTAGTTTGAATCAGCCACAACAACATCCGTTTCGAGTCCCCTTTGAGGATAAGTTTTCAGACCGCAACTATTTGCGTAAAACTTGGACTGGTAGATTGGTCTTAGCTAACGGGATTATGTTTGCGATCCTAAGCTTAAGTGGAGGGTCTTTTTTACAATCGATCCTCAACCCAGGTACCGAAGTCCTCATAAAATTTGGAGCCAAGGAGGCCGTTGCACTCGCACACGGCGAGTGGTGGCGTCTGGTTTGCCCGATCTTCTTGCATATCGGAATCATCCATTTCCTTCTAAATAATGCTGCATTGAGAATTGTAGGCAGGATTATTGAAAACTACGTTGGTAGTTTTTGGTTCTTACTGATCTATTTCATCTCAGGAATATTTGGCAACGTATGCTCAGCTTTGAGCAACACCGCAATTGGGGCTGGTGCCTCAGGTGCAATATTTGGCTTAATTGGAGTTGGGGTGGTTGTCGAGTGGGTTTATGAGTTCAAGCGCCATAAAATCCCAGCCGAAGTTTTGGTTCAAGGAGATATTATCGAGGTAGGGGCAGTTGGTGAAACGAACCGAAAATTCAAGATGATTCCCGGACCTTTTACCTTTATGGCACTCCTCAATATTGGTTTGGCCATCAGTTTGAATTTTATCTTTGCTCTTTCGGATTCAGTGAGCATTGGCATTGACAATGCTGCTCACTTGGGCGGATTAGCAGCAGGGATGGGCCTTGGCCTTGCGTCTTTACTTTCAGTTCCTAACAAGCTCCTCGCACCTAGGAAACTTTTATCAAAAGGCTTGGTTCTCATGAGCAGTCTGGTTTGTGTTGGTGTCGCTTTTAGTATGACGAACACAGATCTGATCAAAAACTTGTATGTGGCTGAAGCACGCAAGCAAGAACCGGTTATTCAGTACTGGCGCTACACCCGTTGGCTCGAGTTTGATCAGGTCAATCCTCAGTTTCGGTTTTTACGTGGTGAGCTTTTGATCAAGAATGGAGAATACGATGAAGCCATGAAGGATTTCCAATTTTCACTCGCATTGCCAGAGTTTAAAGGGAAGTTTGACCAATTAATCCTTGAGTTAAGCCAGCAAGGCAATATGCAGGGTGTTATGATCTTAAAAAAGAGCCTTTCGAAAAGCTCATTAAACCGTCTGTAATTTTAACGCTTTTTTGCTGCTTCTTTTAAGCTAGCACCTGCCTTAAAAACGGGAACCCATTTTGCCGGAATCTTAATTTCTTCTCCAGTTTGTGGGTTTCGTCCTAACCTAGCTTTCCTTTTTGCTGCAGAGAAGCTACCGAGTCCAGCAATCTTAACTCCCTCTTTTCGGACATTGCTATAAATAGCATCTAGGAAGGCGCTCAGAAAACGATCTGCTTCTGCTTTAGAAGTTTCCATTTCGCCTGCAATATACTCAATAAGATCTGCTCGATTCATAAAAATCCCCTATAAATAAAGATTAAACGGGAAAAATTTTGCTCCTCCCCAGTGGAGTGCTTAGGTTTTTACCCTTGAAATGGTAAGTTTTCAAACATCAACTTACTTTAAGGTATACTCAGAAAGTACTTACCTTAATTCCGAAACCCAGACTAAGCTAAAAATACAAAAAATAAAATATTTGTTTTTACGCTAAAACCCTTTCTATTTAATAAAAATAGACGGTCAAGCTCACAAAATATACAATTTTTAGTTTCTGCTCCACTCATTAAAAATGAGTATTTTATAGCGAATTAAGTAGCATTTAGTTCCCCGAGTTTTTCGGAGAGCTCCTCAACAAGACAATTTTTTTCATTTTTATGATGTTGGGCTACTTGCTAGGAGGCACGGGCAATCATGTTTTTACTGCAAATTATATTAACATTGTTCCAGGCCTATATTAGAATATCGTTAGGCAATCACTGTTCATAAGAAAAGGTTTCCCCATGTTACAATCACTTTTTAAATCAATGTTAATCATAACCATGGCCATCGGATTTACTAGAACTAGCTACGGGCTGATTAGCGCTCAGGCCATGCTGGGCACTGATTCGAGTAAAATTAAGGGGAGTGCTGAAGAAACAACTTTCGATGGAACTAGCCTGGGAGTAGCGGTTTACCTTGATCCGATTCCCCTTGTGCCAGTAGGCTTTGGGCTAGGTGTCAGCATGCCAAGCATTTCTGGGAAAAACAATGGACTCGATGCAGACATAACCGGCCTCGTGGTAGACTTGCAGGTAATGGCTTGGACTCCAATCAGCTTTTTTGGCATCACTCCATTTGCAAAGCTAGGATACATCCCATTTGGTGCTTACAAAATGAAAACCAAGGTCGATGTCGCCGGTGAGCTCCTGGACACGACCATCCCCATGACAGGTTCCGGAACCCATTTTGCTGTGGGAGCCAACTATTCAATACTGCCACTCATTAGTGTTCTGTTCCAAATTTCGATGCGCAATGAAACCTTAGAGTACGAGGAGTTTGACGTTGGTGGTACAACATTCAAACTTGATGATGACCTTAAAAAGTCCAGCACCAACCTCTTAGTCGGCGTTGAAGTTGGCATTTAAACTAGCAAGCCTTGGCTCAGGGATTTCCAAAATATAGATGTACTTTGGACCAAACTCGGATTCAGCGAATTGATAGAAAAACCTCTCTAAGCCTGCTTCACTTTTCAGATCCATACGGTGCACGTTGCTCTTCTTAGTCGCATGGTAGAACCAAGCACGCTTCGACGTTTCTGGAACAATCAAGCCCACATGATAAAAAATACGCTGGTACCCACGCCTACGTGTGTCCTTGTTGATGGTGAACAAGTAGAGGTTTCCAGGCTTAATCTGTGATAATACGTCGTCCCAGTGAGCCCGCTTGTGAAGGTTGAATCCCCGTGATTGCATTCCCTCTCCTCTCTTTGGCAGAATGAGGCTAGGTTTAAACGAGCTTGCATCAACTAGGTTCCAGATGAAATCTAGGCCATAGTCCCAATCATGTCCGAGGCGTGAACCCTCTCCACTATCCAGCTTGCGGTCACGCTCCACCATCTTGATGGTAATTGCCTTTTTGTAAATTTTTCGGATCACACTTAATAAAAAGCCACTGCAGTTAAGGCCTGGTTCCTCAAAAACCAACTCTGGTTTATTGAAGCTGGTATAGAGTCCTAAGATATTTTCTGCACCATCGGCCCGATAGGGGATGCCAAGGTATGAGTTTGCGATGGATAGGCTTTGGCTACGCCCTTTTCTCACTTGTGGAGCCGCAAAAGACTCGAAGCCTAGATGACTGATAACTAAGATGAAGGTCAGCAGAACACGGTAAAGCATAATTAGAGCACTCCTCCTCTCCATGCCAATCGGGCCAAATCGCCGCCAAGTTGAGCTTGGCCGATTGACTGAAAAGGAAATTTCTACAAATTATCATTAGGTTTCAGTGCCTTGGGTAAGAGGATATCCCATGAAAGAGATTCCCTAACCTTCGCTACGCTCAGGGGAATGACATTTTGGGAGCTCAGGGGATGACATTTTGAGAACTCAGGGGATGACCTTGGGAGCTCTGGGCAATGCCCTGTGAGCTTGCTTTGACGCCGGCAAATTAAAAACCTGATCACTATGAGCGCTGAATATGGTAGCTTGATCCAACAAAATGTTCCCTACTCTTTAGCCGTCGTTAATTAAGCCTTGGCTAAATGGAACGCCCCAACGTCTCAAATTTAAAATTTAGGGAGTCTTATGGGACTTTTACAAGAAAAAACTGGAATTATCATGGGAGTGGCTAACAACCGTTCTATTGCCGCTGCCATTGCAGAAAGTGCCTTTGAGCAAGGGGCACAGCTTGGCTTTAGCCATCTACCTGACGACAAAGGCAAGATGGAAGCACGCGTGCGCAAAGTGGTGGATTCCATGAACCCTCGCTTAGTCGCTCCATGCGATTGTAACCAAGACAAAGACATTGACTCTTTCTTTACCAAGGTCTCTTCTACCTACAAGAAAATCGACTTTCTCGTCCACTCAATTGCCTTTGCCCCCCTTGAGGACATTCGCTGCCAAACCGTTCAGGCAAGTAGAGCAGGTTTTATAACTGCGCTGGAAACGAGTGTTTACAGCTTCATTGCTGCCGCGAGGGCCGCTGCTGAGCTGATGCCGGAAGGCAGCTCAATGCTGACCTTATCCTACTTTGGAGGCGAAAAAGTTGTTGCCGGCTACAACCTTATGGGAATAGCTAAAGCAGCCTTAGAAAGCGCCGTAAAATACTTGGCCTATGACCTCGGACCGAAAGGCATACGTGTCAATGCAATCAGCGCTGGCCCCATTAAAACCCTCGCAGCTTCTGCCGTCGGAGACTTTGGAGACATGTTGGGGATGAATGCTGCCATTGCACCTTCTGGGAAAAATGTGACTGCAAAGGAAGTCGGAAATTCAGCCGCTTTCCTTTTAAGCGACCTTGCCTCAGGGATCACTGGTGAGCTGATTCATGTTGATGGTGGTTACAACATCATGGGTAGCCCAGGAAGAGCCTTTGAAAAATGGAATATCAAGCCAAGGGATTCCCAATCATAAGTCGAATTGGGAGCCATCTTCCTTAACCTTTCCACTCACAAGAAAGCCAGCAGGTAGCACCCCGACCTCATGAAATGCAAGCCAAGGAACCTCTAAAGGATAAGCTGCCTCTTGCTCTCTGATTTCCCCTACCTTGAGAGTTTTTGGAACTAAGTTTTCCAAAAGTGGATGTAAAGAACGAATAAATGCAAGCACATGATTGATAATAATCTGCTCTACTTGCTCATCCTCAGGGGCATTATCGATCTCAATCCGATTGAAAAAAACAATCCTAAGCTGTTCGTCAATACTCGGCTTCAGGTATATGCGATAGCGTACAGCTGAATCACCCACTTTCAGTTTGAGGCTTAGATAATGTAGGGTGTTTTCTTCGTCCCAGATTACCTGAGGGGCCTCTTCGCTGCTAACTAGCAGCACACTGCGATCCTCAGAGCTATCTTGAGCACACACTAAAGCATCATGATTGTTTAAGCAAAAATTTAAGCGTTTTTCATCGTGAGACTTTGCCAGTATACGGTTTAAAGTATTAAACCCGACGAAGCCAGCAAGGTCCCAATCCATTCGATTAACCACGTTCTGCTGTGCTTCCGATTCAAGAACCTCTGATAAGCGCAGCTTCATGCCTCCATCTAAGTAGTTTTCCAGATCCAAAACGAGCTCGATGTCCTGTTGATACTCAGCTTCGTTGTGCTTGATCTGGCCTATTAGGCGCTGACACTATAGTGGACCCCGTTTTTAGGACCATTTGATAAGTAAAACTCCTAAATGTAACATGCTGAATTTACATAAGGAGA
>JABSRF010000250.1 GCA_013215275.1 Oligoflexales bacterium
AAAGTAAGTAAAGAGCTATATGAAGTCAAAAGCCTTTAAATAAAGGTATTTTATATTTCGCTACAGCGACTATCTAAAGTCGCCCTGCGAAGCGATGAAAATTTTTCTTCTGCACTTAATCTAGCAATCCGCCAAGCAAAAGATGAGGGCAGGAATCGGGTTGTCATAAAAAACATAGGGCCCAATGAATCTAGCCCCGTATCGGTCACAGCCTGAATTTTAATCATAGACGACCTTCACATATTGAATATCTCCCTCTGTATCCAGAATATTTGAAGGCCCAAGGTAAGAGAGCAGCTTTTTTTGCACTGGATCGTAAGTTATGTCAAGGCGCGGAGCAAACAGGCGAATAAACCAGTTAGAGAACTCCAGACTCAGCTCTAAGGTTGAGCCCTCAGACGCCTGTTTTTGCAAATCGAAGCTATAGTAGTCGAGCTTACTGGGAAACAGCAAATTTAAGCTAAGGTCTTTACTTTCTATCTGCTCTATATTTTCGACGATATAGTAGTGCCACCCTTGACATGAAAAGATTCCTTTAGGGTCCTTTATCACCTTCTCTTCACGTTTTTTATCCGAATTTTCATTAAAAATATAATATTTTCCATCCCGCAACTCTAGGCCTTCTTTGCTACCAAGACGATGATCTTCAAAGACATAGGTAGGCATCATTAAACTTCTTCGGTAGTCAGACTTCATCTCAGCAATTAGTTTGCCATTCGGATCGAAGTAGCGTGTGTGGGAGCTTAGAAGCTTATTGTCATCATAAATTAAGCTGTGCTTCTCTGTGTAAAGGACTTTTTTGGTATCCTTTTCGAAAGCGGTAGCTTGCATCTGTTTATTGCTTTTGGCTTCGGAACCAATCCCTTCTTTGTGGGCAATGAAAAGGCTTAAAACGATTAATAAGACCCTCATATGAGCTGCGGCGTCGACGAATCTTGACATAAATTCTCCTAAATTTTGAAGCTTTGGCCGTCATGGCTCATTGCTTACAACTAAATTTAACTACGCAACGTATCAGATATTAGATAGATTATTGCTTAAGATTAGCAGAAAATACCCTTAAGCATCTTAAAAAAAAGGATAAAAATTTATGCTTTCCATTCACCTAGCCTGGTCAGGCTTCCTAATATTGTGCGCTTTTATGTTCATCATGTGGATGATTAGCGTAAGAATCAAAGATGCTAGTATTGTCGATAGGGTATGGGGCCTCACCTTCCTAATCCAGATGGGCTACTACACTTACGCAAGCCCGTTTTCCTGGCGAGCAAGCATAGTCCTGGCATTGGTTGCCATATGGAGCTTACGACTATCTTGGCATATTCAAAGCCGCAACCAGAACCACGGGGAGGATTTCCGCTACCAAGCACTCCGAAAAAGAACCGGTCCGAACTTTTGGATCATCAGCTTATTTAGTGTTTTTTTACTGCAAGCAGGATTGAGCTTTGTCGTGGCCCTTCCTATGCTGTGGATTGCGACCATGAGCCCAGGAACCAGTCTGGGAGTGATCGACTACCTTGGCATCTCAATCTGGCTTTGTGGGTTTCTGTTTGAGTCGGTTTCAGATTTGCAGCTACGTAGGTTCAAATCAGACCCGAGCAACAAGGGCAAACTGCTCACAACAGGTCTATGGTCCCTCACACGTCATCCCAACTACTTTGGAGATGCGCTTCTTTGGTGGGGCATCTTTGTGATCTCACTAAGCTTACCCTACGCTTTTTTAGGGATCATCGGACCAATCGCAATGACATTTTTCTTAACCAGGGTAACCGGGGTCACCTTGCTAGAAAAAGATCTGATCAAAAAGAAGCCTGATTATAAGGAATATATTCTTAGCACCCCAGCATTTATTCCAAAAATTAGTAAGCTTTGGAAAAGCTAACGCTTCACTCAGAAACTAAGAATTATTTGTAGTAAACCGTTGAAAAATAAACTTGCATTCAAAAACAGTAGCGATCCCTACGCTCCTCTAAGTCCTTTGGAACAGACTCATATAGGTTTTGCCCCTCAAACTGTTTTAGGTAGCTATCCACACTTAGAAGCTCCGTTTTTGCTAAGATAGGCTGGAAAATCTTGGGCACATGCTTTCCTGGAGGGAGCACATGATGTAGTCCGCTGCTGTAGACTAAAACCATTTTTTTCCCCCGGTATCTCTCGAGTAGGTCGACAACTCCAGTTTTGATGGTCATTGGCTTTCCAGACTTATCTAAGCCATCAAGACGCTTCATGCGCCCCTCTGGCATAAAGATGCAGATATCATTGCTGTCGATACTATCCAAAAACTTAAGCCAACTTTGATCTCGGCGCCTGGTCAACTGAATAGTCTTAGGAGCAAGGTTAGAAAAAACAAAGTTACCCAAGGGATTTTTCATAGTCGAAGCTGCTACGGGAATAATAAGCCGCTTTGAAAGCTCCCTTAAAAAAGAATACGGCAAAGAAACACCATAAACAAACTCAAACAGACTTGTATGGTTTAATATTAGAATTAAGGAAACGTCACTCCATGACTCAGGTTCTTCCGAAATCCAATCGAGCCTAGATGGATAAACGACATTTCCAGCTAATTTCAGACCTGCTAAAAAACCGTAACGTACTTGATTTTTAATCGATGAGAGCATATGCAGATGATTCCTCTAAACAAAACAGAAAAGCTAAGCATTCCCATTTCCGAGCAAGTCTGCAATCACTTTTTTGCGATAAGAAAAGATTTTGTTTAAATCCTTTTGTACAAAAGGCAGGGCAACATGGGAGAAAGGGGCAAATGGAAGGCCATACTCCACACGATCCTCCATAAGGGTCCCACCTGCTAGCGGGTGAAACAGGTGCCTATGACTCCATAGTCGGTAAGGCCCCTTTGTTTGTATATCAGTAAATTGCTCATTAGGAATCCAAGCCTTTATCTTTGAATGCCATTTTATCGGTAAGCCATGAATCTTGAGAGCATACTTAAAAGATGAATCTTGACCTATAGATTCAGGCTCACCGGCTACCACTTTAAACTTTAACCACGGAGGAGTGATCTTCTCTAAGTTGCGGGCATCGGCAAAAAAAGGCCATATTTCTTCAATCTTTTTTGGCAACCACTGCCTACAGGTAAAATAGTGGTATTTGGGATTTTGCCTTTCCGACAAAAGGTCCGTCATGGCTTCATTGAATTTGCCGAAATTGAATTTGAACCCAGCATCCTCAAGCTTTTTGGGAACAACCTTGTAGTTATCCAGTAAGAGGCTAGACCTTGCACCCATGATCATTTTAAGGCTTATAGAGGGAGCCGCAAGCCATGAGAAGCTGCGTGTGTACTCAGACAAACACTTGTGAAACTCCTTATTACTAATATTGCCTGGAGCGACTCCATTGTACGGTCCGGAATAACTTTTATCTTCCAATGCTGTCACGAAAACACCAACAAGATCTTTTACGTGAATCCAATTCATCCACTGCTTTCCAGACCCCAGAGAACTCCCAAGCCCCATACTATAAAGATTCCACAACTGGGGGAGTGCACCACCTTCCCAACCTAAAACTAATCCGATTCGGATACGCGCCAAACGACTAAATTTCTCTAGTTTCTTGGCACTCTCCTCCCAAGCCTTACAAACCTCGGAGAGAAAACCACCACCAACTTCTGAATCTTCAACTTTTTCTTGGTGGTCACTGCTACCAAAATAATACCCCATTGCTGATGCTTGGATAATCACCTCAGGGTGATCCTTTTGCTCTTCAAGTGCCTTGTAAAGAGCCTCCACAGAATCAATGCGGGAGTCCAATATTTGCTTTCGGTACTCTTTTGACCAAGCCTTATCAGCAATTCCTTGCCCCACTAAGTTCACGACTGCACATACCCCTTTTACGGCATCGGCAGGTATTTTCTTTCCGTTCCAAGCAAACAAAGAGCATGGGAAAGAAACTTGCAGACGCAGTCTGTCGGGACTACGCGTCAACAGGTTAATCTTATAGCCCATGATGGCTAGGCGCTCGCAAAGGGCACTTCCTATAAACCCACTTCCACCCATCACCAAAATCGTTTTGTTGTGCTCATTCATTGGTATTGTATATCCCTTTCAATTGCTGCGATGCATTGATGATTTGGGAGAATCCTTCTTTGAAGGAAGGAAACTGAAAATGATACCCTTCTTGCCTTATCAGCTGATTGGAACAAAACTTATTCGCTGCCCGCTTGTGTACAGTTTGAGGAGACTCATACTCTAGCTCTTGCTTTGCAATTAATCCCTCATGAAGCCACTGCAGCACTTCATTGTAGGGACTGGGATTGCTGTCACTTATAATATACAAAGGTTTGGGCTTTGGAACCTTAGCAACAAATTTTAGGGCACCAACGGCATCAAACTGGTGTATACGATTGGAAATAGACTCTTGCCTTCGCAGTTTTGCATGACCGTTGGCAACGGAAACAGCTAACCGATCGCGACCAGGGCCATAAATCCCGGAAAAGCGCAGCACCGTTGCAGGGATCCCACTAGCCCCTAATAAGGCTTCACCATCAGCGATCGCTTTCGATGGCGAGCGCAAAGAGATTTCTGAGTCCTCAGTCACCTGGTTTCCCGAGTTTTCTACAAACAGGCTGGTACTGGAGGCAAAAACAAAAAAAGGAGTCTGCTTAAACTCTGCGACGGCTTTGAGAGCATTTGCAAGGCCATGGTGATAGGCTCCTAGGTAAGCAGCTTCTGAGTAACCTCCTGCGGAAACCAGGTAATAGACCAAGTCGTAGTCGTTCTTGAGAGTAAACGGGCTACGGACATCCCCAATCATATGCTTAGCCCCAATAATTCCAGGACTGCTTCTTGATATGGTATGAACCTCGTGACCTTCTGCTAATAATTCTAAGGCAAGGTGCTTGCCTAGGTATCCTGGCCCAACAATGAGCACTTTTTTTGAATTGGTTTGACTCAAATTTTCCTCACTTAAACAGCAACCTACCACGGAGAACGCTGTTTTGATCTCGATCCAGCTGTCAGCCTTAACTACTGGAATCTAGCATTTTTGGTTGGCAGGATGAAGGTTAAATGGTCATCCAAAATCAAAAAATCTCTGATTATTGGATAAATACAGAAGCTTTAGAAGGTTTCTGCTAAAAACTCAGAAAATCGCTTCCAAGAGCGGGTATCGGCTGTTTTCTGATAGGACTTTGAGCCAAAAACCGTAAAAGCATGAGGAGCACCGCTGTAGGTCACCATCTCATGCGCAACCTTTTCTTGCTCGAGCACCTTACCAAGCTGAGCAAAATCATCCAAAGGAATAGCCTGGTCAGCACTCCCATGAAAGACGAGCACCTTGCCCATAGTCTGCGAGTAGTTTTGGCCTTTCGGAGTTTTTAAACCCCCATGAAAGGATGCAAAACCGGCTGCTTTTGCCCCTGAACGAGCATATTCGAGGACTGCCGCGCCCCCAAAACAGTAGCCCATAACCACAGCTTTATCTGTATTGGCACCAAGTTTTTTAGCAGTATCCATGGCTCCTTGAATCAAAGCTCGCATTTTTTTTCGGTCTTTGTAAAGCTCTCCTGTGTGTTGGGTAACTCCAAATAAATGTCCTACCCATTGATGGTTAATTTTAGTACAGTTCTGGCCTGTGATTGCGCACT
>JABSRF010000251.1 GCA_013215275.1 Oligoflexales bacterium
AGTGCGCAATCACAGGCCAGAACTGTACTAAAATTAACCATCAATGGGTAGGACATTTATTTGGAGTTACCTTAGGTTCACTGAATTGAATAAAAAAATAACCATAATTGGTCGAGGAATCATTGGATTAGCTAATGCATTCGAGCTGTTGCGAAGAGGCTGTACGAGTGTGACTGTGATAGGTCCCCGTGAAAAAAAGGGGGTAGCATCCTACGCAGCAGTTGGAATCAGTTCTATAAAAGGGCTCAGGGTTGCTAGGGATGATTTTTTCCGGGAAAAGCTATTGGGGCATGCTCGCTTTTCCCAATACTTAGATAAAATTTCGCAATCCTCTGGTCTTAAGATTCCTGTTGTTCATGGTGTTGGAGAGTATTTTGCTAACTTGGAACAGTACCAACAGCTCCATGAAAGAACCTATCACGGTGAATTCAAGGGACTATATAACGTCCAAATTCATGGGGCAGATCAACTACAGAAGTATAAGCTTTTATCAGCTCGCAGAAAGAGCAAGGCAGTGCTAGGTACTTACTTTTACCCCAATGATTTGTGGTTTCATCCTACCTTTTTGATGAAAGCACTAGAGTTGGCTATCGTGAAGCTAGGTGGTAAAATTGAGAATGGTCGAATCGAAAGCATTACGCCTCATCAGGACAGAGGCTTTCAGGTCGTCTCTGATACTCATGCTTATCATTGCGAAGAACTGGTTCTTGCAGCTGGTGAAGGAGTGGTTGAGCTTGTTTCAGACTTGAGTACAGTTGATTTTCCTTTTTTAAAAATTGGAGGTCAAACTTTGCTCGTGAGCTTTGATATGGGGGGCAACGAGACCTTTAGAATTGGTCGAAAAGCACTTTCTGCGTACCAATCAGAGTTAAGGTATGGATCCATTGATTTCGATAAGAATCAGGTTCCAGGTGCCCATGATCTTGAGCTTGGAGAGCAGCAGCTTGTGAATGAGCTAGGACGTGATTTTTCCATTGATGCCTCTCAGTTGGAAACTGAAAGCCTTTGGGGAATGCGCCTAGCCTTGAAAGATCGTCGGCCTATCTTAGGCTCGCTTCCTTGCAAAGAGGGTCGTAGGTTGTGGATGAGTTGTGGATATCATAAAAGTGGATATAGCCTAGCCGAATTTTCAGCAACAGTCTTGGCAGATCAGTTGCTGGGGGCACAAGCTAAAGTGGATCAATTTTATTCAGTCTCACGGTTTTTTGGAACCTAGGTTTTTATGTATAAAAAATAGTCAAACCTTGCTTATACTCTGGCTACGATTCATCACCTTAGTTTTTATGTTCAGAATCTAGACAATCACTATGAATATGAATCGCCCTATATTGTGCGGAAAAACAGACTCTTGAGCTTGGAGTTGTTTTAATCCCCAGGTTATCCACAAGTTATCCACAGCCTGTGAATGAAATCAGAAACCAACGAAAACTCCGACTGCGAATTCTAGTGCAACGGTGCCTTTGTCGAAATTTAGGGCTGCCACCAGGTCATCTTCCACACTCACAACCTTACCACCATTGACTTCGTCTGCTTGAAAGACCGTTAATTCTGTGCCTAATGCAGCTAGAGGGATCATGAGGTTTAAGCCCATCGAGAGACCAACAGGAACGAAATATGGGTCCCACCTAATCGGTAAGCGTAAAGAAACGATGTTACTTGCCCCTTCTAGCTCGTATATGGTTTCCTCAGGCTGCTGCTCGTTATCATCGAGTCGGTTGGCTATTAAGGAAATGATGGTAGCATCAAGGTCTAAGCCAATTCCTAGTGAGAAAGAGTTCATATGGAAAGCATACTCAATATAGCCTCCCATCGCTTCAGCTGATAAGGTGCTAAACATATACAAATTGGTTTGATTAATATCATAATCGGACTCTGCGGCATAAGTTTGGTATTGCTTATAATGAAGTCCAAACCTTAGACCTAATTGTCGTAAATCCAGTTCTGCACCACCGCTTAGGAAGATGCTAGAATTTTTTCCTTCTGAGTATAAACCATCGCTTTTCCACAGGGTTTCTCCTGGGTTTGGAGTGGCAGCACCGTCATAGCTGAGTAAATTGTAAGATGCAGGTGTTAAAGGAGCAATATAGGGAAGGTAGAGAGCCCGAAACGCAAACTCATACATTGAGTTTGCGTATTCGTCTTCGGGCATGGATTCTTCTTCAGGCTTTTCATTTGGTATTTTTATAGGATCAGTATTTCGTTTTCTTTTCTTCTTAAATTTATACTTTGCAGCAAAACCTTTTTTTATTTTTTTTGGCTTTTTAACCTTTACTAATGCTTTTGTGGATTTAATTCTTTTTACCTTACCGCAAGCAACCTTCTTTTTTTTCTTATAAAAACAAACTTTCGAGCCTTTTTTTAAACCATCGTCCTTCCCAGCATTGATCAAAATCAACTTTTTCTTTTTGATGATTTTTCTAACTTTTGCAGTATCTGCTTTAGCATCAAATGCGATGAGTATTGTGAAAAAGAAAATGCAGACCTTTAGAAGAGAACTCATTATGAACCCTTAGTCGATCCCGTATTTATTTTGAGCCTTTAGGGGGTGGTTTGTCAGAAGGATCGCTATTTAACATTGTAACATTTAGCTGCCGATTAATAAAAAATGTGGGACCAATCGTGTCGTTACTATAAACTTGACCAAGTGGCCACGATTGCTGGACTTTTTTAAGCAAGATAAATTGCCAGTATTCCGGCGGATTACATATGCAAACTTGACCAATTTCCTCGATCCAACTAGGATGTAACTCCGAGTTAGCTCGGGTCTCTCTTGCTTTCACCCGAACATTGTCAAATCTTAAAATTTAAGCGTGTTTTTTATGTCAACGTCTAGGCATCATACTAAGTTTATTTTTGTGACAGGGGGAGTGGTATCCTCTTTAGGAAAAGGCATCATCGCAGCGAGTGTGGGAGCCTTATTGGAGAAACGTGGCCTTAAGGTGAGCTTAAGCAAAGCAGATCCTTATATCAATGTTGATCCAGGGACCATGAGTCCAATCCAACATGGTGAGGTTTTTGTCACTGAGGATGGCGCAGAGACCGACTTAGACCTTGGGCATTATGAACGCTTCACCCGCGCTAATTTAAACCGGTACAATAGCTTTTCTACAGGCCAAGTCTATGATGCTGTGCTTGGAAAAGAACGCAGAGGTGATTACCTCGGTGGAACGGTTCAGGTGGTCCCTCATATTACAAGTCAAATCAAGGAAAACATTTTTAGAGCCTCAGAAGGTGCAGATATCTCGATCGTTGAGATTGGTGGCACGGTCGGAGACATTGAGGGTCAGCCTTACTTAGAAACCATCAGACAGATACGTTATGAGCTGGGCGCTGAAAATGTTTTATGCATTCATTTGACCCTCGTTCCTTACATTGCTGCGGCCAAAGAGCTAAAAACAAAGCCAACTCAGCATTCTGTTAAGGAATTGCGTTCTATCGGAATTCAACCTGATATTTTGGTCTGTCGTGCTGATAGAGAGGTATCCGATGAGTTGATGGCAAAAATTGCCTTGTTTTGTAACGTGCCAAAAGATCATGTGATTGAAGCACAAGATATCGACAGTATTTATAAATTGCCCCTTGTCATGCATGAGCAGGGCCTCGATCAAACGATCGTAGACCATCTGAATATATGGACACGGCAGCCTGACTTGAGAGAGTGGCACGAGATTGTTGATAGATTGGAAAACCCTGAAAGCCTGACCAAAGTGGGAATTGTTGGTAAATATACTGATGTCGTTGACTCATATAAGTCGATTGAAGAATCCCTAGTCCATGCAGGGATCGCAAACAAGTGTGAAGTTGATATCGAGTATCTAGATGCGGAAGAGATAGAAAAGCTACCTTGTAAAACATCTTTAGGCAAGTTTGATGCCATTATTGTCCCAGGTGGTTTCGGAGGCCGTGGGGTGCTTGGAAAGCTAAAAGCGATCCAATATGCTCGTGAACAAGGCATACCATTTTTAGGCATTTGTCTGGGCTTGCAGTTAGCTGCAGTTGAGTTTGCAAGAAATGTCCTTGGTAAAAAGGATGCGAATAGTTTTGAGTTCAATGCTAAAGCTCAAGATTTGGTGATTCACTTAATGGACTCCCAGAAAAAAGTCACTGACATGGGTGGCACAATGCGTCTTGGTGGCTATCCTTGCAAGCTTGCTGAAGGCTCCCATTCATTTGCTGCATACGGAAAGAGCGAAGTTTCTGAGCGGCATAGGCACAGGTATGAGTTTAATAACGCGTATAGGCAGGTCTTCGAGGATAATGGGATCTGCTTTAGCGGTGTATCTCCTGATGGGCTTTTGGTAGAGATTATGGAAGTCAAAGATCACCGATGGTTTGTGGCATGCCAGTTTCATCCGGAGCTAAAAAGCAAGCCGATGGAATCACACCCTCTTTTTAGGGAATTAATTGCACATGCAAAAAAACGAAGAGATTAGGTCTATTTCTGGAGGTGCTGTTCTAGGTAACGGCACCTTTGAAGCAGGCTCTTTATGTGAGGATGAGGTCTTATCTTGGGGAAAAGAGGTCATCCATAAAGAGGTTAAGGCGATTCATGCTGCTGGAGAGCGCCTTGATTTATCCTTTTCCTCAGCTGTAAAGCTGATCTTATCTTGCTCAGGTAAGGTCGTGGTGACTGCTTTAGGAAAGTCTGGTCATGTGGCTGCTAAGATTGCGGCGACTTTATCAAGCACAGGAACTCCAGCCACATTTTTGCATGCCTCTGAAGCCCTCCATGGCGATTTCGGCATGATCAACCATAACGATATGTTACTTGCGATTGCTTTTGGGGGTGAAACCCGTGAGGTGGTGGCCGTCTGCAAGTTTGCCCGCCGATTTGGTTTGAAGGTCGTTGGCATCACAGGCAAGCTGCAGTCAAGCCTGGCACAGCTCACGGATGAGGTCTTGGATGCGAGTATTCCTCACGAAGCCGATGCCTTAGGCTTAGCACCGACCTCATCAACATCGGTCTCGTTGGCGTTAGGTGATGCTCTTGCTGTTGCGCTCATGAAAGCGAGGGGTTTCAAGGAGGAGCATTTTGCCCAGCTACACCCTGGTGGGAGCCTAGGCAAAGCTCTGGTAAGGGTTGAAGAGTTAATGCATAAATCTACTGCAATTTCGGTTGTGGACGCTAATGCTGATTTTCACTCCGTATTGGAAGCTGTGACCTCTCCTAATTTTGGAATTGTAGCGGTCGTCAATAAAGATGGCTTAGTGGAAGGCTCCGTAACGGACGGTGATTTGAGACGAGCACTCTTAAAGTCTGGGGGGAAAGCTTTGGATTTGAGGGCTGCTGATCTTATGAATGCATGCCCTAAAACAGTCTCTCCTGATCTAAAAGCCGTTGAGGTGATCGGACTCATGGAGCGGTATAAGATCACCTCACTCTTTGTCACTGATACCCATGACAAGCTGCTAGGCCTGGTTCGCTTACATGACCTACTTGCAGCAAAAATTGTTTAGGAAAGAGATCCAAGGTAACTCCAAATAAATGTCCTACCCATTGATGGTTAATTTTAGTACAGTTCTGGCCTGTGATTGCGCACTCT
>JABSRF010000252.1 GCA_013215275.1 Oligoflexales bacterium
AAAATTCAACAAATTGAGGCTAGAGTTTACCGTATTTATCTCAATATTTCATGATCTTAAGTGTCGAACTCAGGTTGATAGAGCATCGTTGGTGCTATCAGCACTTTCTCCGCTTACAGGGTCCACTCCACTGGAAGAATCGCCTCCGCATGCATAAAAAAACGTCATGCTTAAACTAAGACAAAACAAAGAAATGAGATTTAAAAGACGCTTTATCATTTTTTTCTCCTCTAACAAAGCCTCGTGCGCCCAAGTATCCTTGCGGTTAGGTCACTAAATGTTTGAGTTTTATTATTTTTGCGACTTATTTCAGATGCTTGATTCTTAGATTAAAATATTTCTATAGGTGGTATCGTGGAATTTTTGTGGGTAATAATATGGTAAAAAATACGATTTATTGCCTTAGATACTCTCGATCGGATAGGGAAATAGCTCTATTTTCTGTGGTAAGCCCATCCTTGGAAAAATGATCTCCAATGTATAGCACATTCCCGGCTATCTGGTAGATGCTATACCAGGCTTGATGGATGGTTCTAGTTTTCTGTTCAGCTTCAACTGCTAAGGCTCGGTCATGAGTTGGCTTAGCCTCAAGGGGAACCCAATCAGAATATCCATAAATGGTGGCAGTATTTGCTTCATCAGCAGCACTGGCAGCATGATAGGTTCGCTCTAGTGAAAGGAGTTTTGTATCCAATTTTTTCGCTTCCGTTAGCTGCTCCGCATCACCTTTAATTGTAAACTCCTCGTAGCTCAAATCTATATGCTCAATAGATAGGCAAGCATCATCCAAAAAGAAGACCGTTTCACGACGAAATTGGTTGTATTGAAACTGAAAGTTTTCTTTATAACTTTTGCCCGATACCTTGATGCAATCGGTCGACCATACGCCTTCAAGTTCTGTCTTGACTCGATCTGGGTCAACACTACAAGCTGCTTGTACTAACGTAATGAGTATGAAGCAAACTAGAAAGCAATTTTTCATGAATCAGTCCTCCTATCGTCGACAGATTTTTCTTTGTATGCTCTTATAGTGATCGCGATAATCCACAAAATAGGATTCATTCTGTTCTCTGTTATTTTGTATAACCTGGCTTTGCTTGGTTTTTACAAAATTGCGCCCAGATTTGATCTCGGTGCTGCCAGTGTCCACTTTATCGAGCGTTAGGGTCTTGTAACGAACACTAAAACGAAAATTTTTTCCTTCTGTCCTGACCACGGTAATTCTCTGAAATTTCTGTCTACTCCTATAACCCCCAATCTGTTTGTAATCAGTCTGCAGGTCGTCCCTAGTCATCGACTTTATTTCAAAATCATTAAGCAAAAGATTTCTGCGGATTTTTTTTATGCTCGTGTTCTGACAGGTCGTGAGTTTAACAACCTCATTCTCTGACATGGGTGTGACACAAGAAGTTAGCAAAGCAATAAGAATAAAAAAACGCATAGATTCCCTCATCATTTAGTTGCGTGTACAAACGTCAATGATTAGGTTTGCAAAAACTCGGCCAAAGCAAACTTTCTTCTTGGGAAGGTGAAAAAATGGAGCGTTTTATGTCTGTTGTCTTAATGTGTTAAAGTGTTTTTAAACGGTAAGATTTATCAGACAAATATTGAAAATTCGCATTTAGTGACGTGTGTGTCCGAAAAGATACATCCAAACATTTTCGATTTTTAGGTGCTCTTGACTATAAATTGTGCAGCTAACCTTTACTATTTAGCGTCTATATATTTGACAGAACTCGTTCTGCTGGCTAGTATCGGATCTTATGTCTCAGATATTTTTCTGGGTAAAGAACGAGAGCAATGCGCAAAAAAAGAGGTTTTCATGTTAAAATCAGCTCTGATTGCTTTGGCTTTTACTCCTTCGGTTCATAGTTTACTGCCTCCTTCACACTCCAACGTCCTTTCATCTTGTGTCCATAGGACTCATCCACATGCAACGGCTTTTTCGCAAACTGGATTGAAAATGCAAGATCAGGGTGATCAGGAAGCTTCGAGCTTGGGTTCCTGGGGGCTTCCTAGGGATGATGCGAGTTTAGCGACAACGAAATTAGAGATGCTTTTAAATGAAGATGATTTTACTCAGGACTATGTAAAAGAAATCTTAAACTCTGCCGCATATGCCTTGCTTCCCGATCTAAAGGATCATTTAGCAAATAAGAGAATAGAGCAGATCCAAAATATCCATGGTGCCTTCGGTTCCAATGCTAAAATTAACTATATCGCAAGCTACTATGCAACTTATGTAGCTGTTCGCTTTCTAGACGAAGTATCAGCACCACTGGCAGCATCCCTGCTCACACAAACTCGCTTAGTACCAAGTCTAAAGGAAAAGTCGGATAAGGGTATGGAACTACCCAATATTGCAGAACTGGTTTTTCCCGAAGGTGTTATGGAGAGTCTTTGGTTTGAAACCCTAAAAATCAGCGAGTTTCCACTAGGTCTGGAAGACGAACTTCATGAATTTCTCTTCGCAAGTAGAAGGCAAATCCCAATTGGGCTTGCTTACGATCAACTTGATCCTATGACTCAATTGACCGAGCAATTGCAGTCATTCTATTTGAACGAAAGGGGGGATCTTGACGAAGGCTTTAATAAGATGCAGTGGACCCTAGCTCAATGCCTTGTCTTGCAAAAAATGGCTTCAGAGGACGAAATGTTTGTAAGGTTATGGACCGAGCTTTACAATGTGTTTGCCTCCACTGACATATCATTTGAGCAAGTCAGCTCTTTTCATGATTACCTTCTTGGTTGGATTGGGGTGTCTTATTTAGGTGAAGAACAGTTTTTTCAGCGCCTTCATGAGGATGCTAAGGGATACAGGCGCAAATATGATTTTTATGCTAATGCTTTTTGCAAGGTGCTGAAGTGGCACCGACCCTTAATTAAAGAGGGATAAGATGCTTTTCTGCTCTGCCATATCTTTTGCTTTTTCTAGCGCTGCTTCCTCATCAAGAACCCCTGACTCGATATGATCTTTAAGCTCGGGGCATCTCTTTGCTGTTTCCATCAAAACCTGTTTAACCTTTTGGGGTGAAAGGCCTGCGTCGATCAACTTGGCCACAGCATGCGTGACAGCTGGAGCTGCCATACTAGTGCCGGACATGTATACAATACCATTGCCCGGAGTTGACGATGGAATATCGACACCTTCCGCAGCGATATTGACGACGATATTTCCATGGTTAGAAAATTGGGCTAGTTTGTGATTTCCGTCAACGGCTCCAACGACAATGCCCCTCGGGTGCTTAGCAACGTTATATAGGTAAGGAACTTTATCAACATTGACCTCTTCGTTACCTGCTGCAAACACAAAAATCGTTTTTGGGCACTGCATGAGGGTATATCTAATGATATCTCCGATAGCGGTGTCATACTGAGTTGCCAATTTATCGATTTTTTCTTCAGAAAGATATAGGTCATTGATTGCAAGTATATTGTCGATGACAATCCGACCTGGGGGGATGCCGAGTGATAAATTGAGCACATCAATATCGAATTGATTGGCTACCCCAGCAAGGGAAAAGTAGCGTTGTTGGAGACCTAGGATCATGGTGTTGAGGTTTTGAGCGATGCTCTCTTCAATGACGCTACTGAGCAGCTTTTTATTATCTGCTGCATTGATTGCATTTTTTTGGCCTTCATTGAAAGAAAAGACAAACTCATTGATAAAGCGAATACTCAGGAATTTGGCATGAGGATTTTTATCGATTGCTACTCCTGCCACATGAGTTCCATGGGAGGCATGAGAATAGCGGGAATATTCATTCATAAAATTTCTGTCGCGAGCCAGCCTTAAAAACCATTTCGCATCTTGTAATTCTACACTCATATTCTGAGATATCATTGCATTAATGCGAGAAAATTTTGTGAATTCTGGCCTATACAGATCACCGATTGACTCAATATCTACCGGATTTTCTTCACCTATCATGTCAACAACAATGGGAGATCCGATGGTCTTTGAACCCGGATCGTAAGGAAGCCTAAACACTTGACCCCTTGTGGCATCATGGTCGGGGTCAGCTACGGTATCTACAATGCCTATGGACGATGCTAAGGTCTGTGGGTTTTGATTTGTCGTTGCTGGATTGAGAATGCTTTGTTTGGGATAAATGCCGTATTGAGTTTTAATTGGAGCGAATGTTTTAGAACTCGGGGGAGATACAAGAAAACCCTGATTTAGTGGGATGAATGCCAAGAGTGGTCCAACAATGGTAAATAGATTCATAGGCTTCCCTTATGTTTTTAGAGGGTCACTGGATCACAAATTGTAATTCAACTTTATATAGAAACAAATTAATCATTAAAAGTTTTATTTTATGGTTTATTAAAATTAGTAAAATTGTATTATCATATTAAAATTCCATATTAAAAAATTATGGTTGTTTGCGATTTTTAGTTCTGATTTTACTTTGGGTGTTTATATGTATCCTGTCTTTGGGCTTGCGGTTTGGTGTTGTAATATGCTGTATGAAAAGAATAATAGAATTTTATTTATTAAATTATTAAATAATCTCAGCTCTTCACCGATGCTGATTTTAGTCATTGGAGCAAATGCCCCCATACTACATAAGCAAAAACTCTTTGTTTATTAATTCGCAGGTGCTGAGTATGAAAATTCTGATCGTGGATGACGAACCGGATATGATTTCAATTCTTCGTCAAACCCTCTACAAGCCAGACGTAGTTTTTGCTGATGCCTACAATGGTTCAGAAGCACTTAAGATATTTGAAGAATTCCGTCCAGACCTCGTGGTGACTGACTACCAGATGCCCAAGATGAATGGGCTTGACTTGGCTATCGAAGTTCAGAGCCTTAACTCCAAGATTCCAGTGGTCTTATTGACTGGAATCGATGTTCCCTCTGAATACCTAGGGGTGTTCTCTCGCGTTTTTCGTAAGCCGATCGATTCCTACAACTTTAAGCTCTATGTTTATGATGAATTAAAGAGGGTGATGGGGGCTTAATTTGCTTCATACAAGTGTCTATACAAACGCTTGCCTTTTAAGAAAAAGTAGTCTGTTTTTTAAAATGATCCAAAAAACCGTTTTGGCTGTCAATGGTTTTTTTTTTGACATGCTAGTAAAGATTTTTGCCACTCACTCCGAGTTACAGGTTGGAAACAATTGGCGCAAGGATTTGTTAGTTCACCCTTTACTCGTATATTGGAGACAATCATATGGCAAACAAGATGAGAAGGAAGGATTTTATCATTAATTCCCTGAAGGTAGGGGCTATGCTATCCTTGCCATCAATGGCGTATGCTGACGAGGAGAATAAGAAGGAGAAAGCAGCAAAGTATGTTTTCAACTACTACTCTCCGTACAAGACATCGGAAGCAGACTTTACTCCTCATGCTCACAATGAAATTAACCTGGATTTCTAATGAGTAAATATTCATCAGCAGTTTTTCCACTGTTTTTACTGTGCGGCGGTAAATATGTATTTTAAACAGAAGTTTCCACAAAGTAGCACCATACTAAACTCATCTAGTATCTGAATCTATTGATAGTCGAAACCATAAT
>JABSRF010000253.1 GCA_013215275.1 Oligoflexales bacterium
AGAGTGCGCAATCACAGGCCAGAACTGTACTAAAATTAACCATCAATGGGTAGGACATTTATTTGGAGTTACCTAAAACTAGGCATAAAAAACCCAATTTCACGACTCAGTGGCGACATCTTAAACTAGCCCAATTGGGTAACTGGGATCAGTTTTACCCTAATGATCCATGAACCTTACTGAGCCGGTAAAATCTAAAATTAAGAAGAAAAGAGGAAGAGATAAGGCCTAGCATCAGCCCATACCATAAGCCCTTCAAGCCCCCATCTAGAACAAATGCAAAGAGATAGGCAGCAGGAAAGCTGACAACCCAGTAAGAAATAAAGGTGAAGACAACCGGTACCTTTGTATCGAGGTAGCCTCTAAGGATTCCAATTGCAACAGCCTGAGTCCCATCAAATATTTGGAAAAGAGCTGCAATAAACAATAGTGATGCCGACAATTCTAAAACTTCCCGAACGTCAACAAAGGCTCCAGGGATTTGAAAGCGGTAATACCAAAGAAAAGCTCCCACGACCGTCATCATAAGTAAGGTAAGAACAAGGATAGCAAAGCCAATCTGCCTTGCTCGTAAACCATTATTCTGTCCGATTTCCTTTCCCACCTGAATGCTTGCTGCAAACGATAACGAGAGGGGTAACATGAAGCAGGTGGATGAGACCTTCAAGAGGATTTGATGACTTGCCAAAGTGATTGCATCGATCCAACCTGCCATCACGGTAGCCATAGAAAAAATCCCGGCCTCAAACAAATACTGCAAGCTAGCTGGAAGCCCGATACCTGCTATTAGTACTGCATATTTTTTAAAGGACTCTCGAGGAAATGAAAAAAAAGTAATTCCTTTGTACTCGTGCTTCAAACTCAAAAACACCAAGTACCCAATCAAAAGAAACACTCGAGACAAAAGAGTTCCTAAACCAGCTCCCAACAAGCCAAGTTCAGGGAAGCCTAAATTTCCATAAATAAATATCCAATTTAAAAATCCATTACAAAGAAGACTCAGTAAAAGGGCTATGCTACCTTCTGTTGAGTTGCCCATCCCATCAGTAAATTGCTTGTAAATTTGGAACAACATTTGAGGCACTAAGGAGCACTGAATCATAAAAAAATATCCTGGAGCCAAGCTCACCACCGTTGGATCTTGTCCGAACAGGTGAAGATGATTACGAATAAGCTCCAAGCATAGGGTTAACAATAAACCGACTCCAAGGGTAATCCACAATGACGTGCTTATGATGTCGCTAAACTCGCATTTTTTTTCGGGTCCGTTGGCCCTCGCAACTAAGGTGGAAACTGCTGTAGAAAACCCCGTTCCGACAATGATGAAGATGCTTACAATTCCATTACTGAATGCACCGGCAGCTAAGGGCTTGACCCCGAGCCTCCCAATCATAATCGCATCGATGATTTCCATAGCTTGGATACCAATTAAACTGAGAAAAATTGGAGCGGCCAGTTTCAATACTGGAGTCCAAAAACTAAAAATACTTAAAGCTGGCAAGCGTTTCATCATTCTTCCTCAAAGGAGATCTTGAGCTGCAACGATCTATCTATGAATAAGGTTAAATCGACTTTGAAGTGAAGTTTTTTCTAAGCAAAGACTTACCTATCACAGTAACCCTTTGATAATTTTTGTCTTATTAATTTCTAAATGAACTTACCATAAATCTATGGTAGTCTGGCAGATCTAACACATGAGTTTTGCTATTCGATAGACCTGACCTTACAGCTTTCTAGCAGGCAAAAAATTGAACTCATGGCTTTGTGGCTACCTGAATAAATTCTACCTAAGAAAAATAATCTAGGTAGAGAGACTTATGGAATGTACTATCTGATAACATGAACTATAGCTCAAAGCTATACTAAATATGACGAATCAAGCTTATGATTTCAAATTTATCACATCCCCTCTTTGCCATTCATCGAGGCCCCTGCCCTGAAATTGTTGTCCATGGCGCAAGCACCATCAGAATACAAGGTAAGACCCCTATTTCTACTGGTAGCTTCTCCTTTTTGACACGCTCTTTATTGAATCCATGGCAGTACTTAGCCGCAGACGTGGGTGGACAGGAAGAGTTTTGGAGTATTGGTTTGTCCTTCCACTCCGGCCAAGATATACATATGTATGCATTGGATGCCTTAAGTAAGCTTGCTCGTTCTGGAGAAGAAGAGCTATTTTGCCCAAGGGAGTACCCTCTGGATTGGGAGCACTCTGCACGTTTAAAATTATCAAATAGAAAACCTTTGAGAATTCACCATCCATGCTCAGGCAAACATTTGTTGCTTCTAGCCTCCTGCGAACATCATGGCTTTGAAAAGGATGGTTATTGGGACCCCTCCCACCCTGTGCAGAAGAAACTATTTTCACTGGTAGGGAAAGAAGCTAGAGAGGCTGTTCAATGGACCTTCGATAGCTGTGGCTTACCCACCTTTGTGATGAATGATCGAGTCCACACTCAGATGTGGGAAAATTTAATTCTAGATGATAGTGAAAAGGCTCTCGCAATGAAGGCTCTTTGGGTCAACAACCCGAGGCTCGTGGGTGGTAAAGGGCGCCTTGACTCTGACCTTACAATTGCAGCAAAAGGACAGGCTCTTGTGAAGGAAGGTGCAGACGGCCTCCTGATGGTCCAATCGTTCCCCACCAAAGATGAGCCTGCAGCTAGTTGCCTAATAAAGCTCGCAGCAGGCTATCATAAGAGTTACTTAGGAATCGCATTGTACTCCATCATCAAAGCCCACCCAAAGCTACCTAGTGTCTTTCACGAGTTGAAGGAGTATCTGCAATCTCGGTTAAATGACTGGTTATTAAGAGGGCAGTCCCTTGTGGAGTTTCCATTTTGAGCCAAGAGATGAAACAGGTCAAACTTACCATCCGTAATGCTGAGGCTGGGCTTCCCATAGATAAGGCCATTTTAGCCTATTATCAGGAGCTCTCTCGAAAAAAGCTACGTCGCATCCTCGACATGGGAGGCATTAGGCTCAACGGTAAAAGAGTGCAACGAGGCTCCCTAACAGTAGAAGCGAATGATCAGGTATCCCTTCTTTATAGCGTACGTGACCTAGAACACACTGGTCACAAAAAGTTTGTGTTGAAGACCAAGGACGTGCTTTTCGAAAGTAAGGATCTGTTAGCTATTAACAAAGCACCTTTACTAGCATCAAAGGCTTCCCGTTCGATTCATACTCCTCATGTTGAGCCGATCGTGAATCAATTCTTTGATGCCAAAGGATTCACCTACAAACACCAACTTTGTCACCGTCTCGATAAAGAGACCTCAGGAATCTTGCTGCTTGGTAGGCACCAAAAAGCAACTGATTTCATTATGCAGCAGTTTAAGGACAAAGTAGTCCAGAAAACGTACCTAGCCTTATGCTACGGAATACCCAAGCAAAAACAATGGGACACCTCAAAGCACCTCTCTCCCATTCACAAAAAAACGGGTATGGTGCGAGTGGTGCATTCAGGGGGAAAGCCCTCAAAAACAGGCTTTAAACTGATAGAGTCCTTCCCTAGCTATGGTTTGTCGTTGATTGAATGCTACCCCCAAACCGGAAGAAGTCACCAGATCAGAGTACACCTTGAGTCTTGTGGCCTTCCAATCGTTGGTGATAAGAAGTATGGATTAAATCAGCAAAGATCCCTACCACCAAAACTAGCAAGCATTGCTCTTGCTCATCATTTTCTCCATGCAGCTAAGATCAGTTTTAAAGGGCTCAATGGAAAGAAGATCAACCTTAATGCAAGCCTCCCAAGCAATTTCACAAGCATTTTGACAATTTTAGGCCGTAAAAACAAGCCACTCAAATAACACTCCAACGACTAGATCGATAAATATAGCATCTATTTTTTAGTTGGTGTCGTTTTCCTGTGCTGAAAAACAAAAATCAAAGTAAAAAAAATCAAACCCATTCACGAGATTAAAAAAACAGTATTTCTATACTGCATACATTGTTATTTGAATTAACGAATTCAATAAAAACCAGAGCTTCACGGTCTACCAGGACGTTCTATTTACATAATTTATGATGGGAAAAATAGCTGCATATGGCGAATTTCTAAGACCCACTTATTATTATTCAATAGATAAAAACTTGTAAAAGATTGTTCCTGATGTTAGTAGCAATAACGTTAGCTGGTAGAAAATCTATGTGCATTTTAATCTTCTGAAATGGGAACTACGGACTGTGAAAAAACGTTCAACATTCTTATTACCAATCTTGCGTTGACCAATTTCTATATCCCAACTTCTCATGGTGGTAACGCTTATGAAGAGTACCATGGTGAGGTTTTACACAAGCCGGAATCAAGCAAGACAAAAAGGGAAAAGCTCAGGCAAAGCCTGCAAGCCATTATAAACAAATACAATAGTGAAGTTAGAAGCATTGCACTAGACGCTTAACTGGATGCAGGAAAATTCGAAACAAGGATTTCCATTCTTTTTAGAGAATTCTGTTCCGAATATGGCTCAGAGTTATCTAAGGGCACTGGACGGTTGAAGGAACTAGCGCAACTCGATGTCGATATGGGTTGGATTAAGGTTATGAATATTAGGCATCCTGATGAGGATCCTATCATTTATGACTTTCTCAGAAGCGAAAATGTGGTTGATATGCCGTCTAAGTTTCGCCACCTAATTCGCTATGGAGCGAGTGTGAACCCGTTAGATCCTGAAGGTGATCTTCAAAAATTCGATTATAAATTTGACGATGACGCTCCTCTTAGAATAATCCTTGAACAAATTCCCCAAAACTACCCATCTCGTCGAGAGCTTATTGAGGAAATCTTCGTACCAACTGAAGAAAATAGCGATCAGGTGGTCTCTAAGGCTGCACGCCTACCTGACATAAGAAAAACGCTTACTTCTTGCGACAATCATAATTCCATGCTGGTTTCTTTAATTGAACGCCTTGATGTTTCTGGTTTTGAAACGGTACTAGCTCAGATTTCTAAGCGTCCTGATATAGAGATTCTGGATCAAATCAAGGACATTGCCAACAACATCGAAAACGCCTACGATTCAAGAGCTTTAAACCTAATCACAAAAAAAATGAATAAGGTATGGGACGACATCCAACGCCGGTCCGGAAGCTTACCCGTAAAATATAAAGGTGCTATGCCTGACTCAATTGCTGATCAGTTAGGAAGGTCATCTTATCTTCCAAGGTTCGTTGACCTTGCCGTAAAAACAATGATCAGATTCGTGGCTTCACTAAGCTGATGGATATCTTCAAATTAGACTCCCTTAAGGACTCAGAGAGAAAAAATCTAAAAACCCCATTTTGCGACGAAGTGATAGCAGCCACAGAATTGGAAAATGGACCAATCAGGAAAAAGTTTTTCTCCGACACAGCAAATGAAGTCGAGGGCATTTTTCCCGAGAGTATTAGACAGCCCATCATCGATTACCTTAGGGTAACTCCAAATAAATATTCTACCCACTATTCATGTGTGATCAGAACGCTATATTTTGGTAGAAACGGATGCC
>JABSRF010000254.1 GCA_013215275.1 Oligoflexales bacterium
TTATTATGGTTTCGACTATCAATAGATTCAGATACTAGATGAGTTTAGTATGGTGCTACTTTGTGGAAACTTCTGATAAAAAATATTTCCAACTAAACAACAAGCCATCACGTAAGGGTGGTTGTTAGATTAACAAGGAGGTTTTTTGTGAAGAAGATATTATTATTTCTGGCTCTAGTTTCATTCGCTGGTAGCTCCTTTGCCGAAGACAAAGAGCTTAGGTTTTACAACCCAAATCTTAACTCTAGAGAAGCGTTTACAAGTAATCCTGAGCTAAAAAGCAAACTCGATAGCTTTGTTAACCTCGAGGATTTCGGACCAATCGCTTACCGTAAACCTCTTGAAAGCAACGAAGGTGAAACCATCGTTTTGTTTCATGGAATTTTTGGAGGTGCCTCTCACAGAAGTTACAAGGAGTTACTGACAAAGCTTGATGACAAAGGATACAGGGTCTATATCATGGACCTACCTGGCGTCGGAGCAAGCTATAAACCAAAGCGGAGGTATAATATTGAAGTTGTGGATAGCTTTATCCAAAGCTTCTTAGAAAATGTAGTCAAAGAGCCTGCTCACGTCATTGCAGCGAGTACAATTACGACGAGTGCTCTATACGTTGCAAGCACGCGACCTGAGCTATTTGCCAGTCTCACCGCATTAGCACCAGTTGGAGCACGAGGTTTAAAAAACGGTCCAAGCTTCTTCCAGAAGATCTTCACAAGGTTTGAAAAACGCTATGAGAACTCAGAGGTAGAGCCTTATATAAACCTACTGACTCCAGACAACATTAAATTTTATAGTTCTTTTGCTTACAAAGACGTCTCTTTGGTTGATGACAACTTGGTCGAGGAGTCTCAGATCCAGCAATACAATTTAGATCAAAGGTGGGTTACCTATGCTTTTGTTTCAGGTCTCATTTACCGATCTTACGAACTTGCAACCCAAGGACTCAATATCAACAAGGTTCCAACCCAAGCTCTAGTGGGTGACAGTGTCAAAGTATTTAGGCCTGCAAAGTGGATCCCCTCTTTCCAAAAACCTGAAACGGCAGAAGACTTCAAAAAAGTCAATTCGGACATCAGCTACCATGTTGTGGAAGACAGTGCGGGAGCTATTTGGCGCGAACAGCCTGACAATGTCGCAAGCTTGATCGACAGCTTCATTTCTGGCTTAAAATAATTCTGGTGCTCATGCAGGACAAACCTGCACACCCCATCAAACCCCTGTATTACCTCTGGAAAACAAAAATTTCTTGCCATCTTGCCGAAATCTATTATGATCTCTTCCTCGGTACCCTTGGACATTAGATTCCAAGTATTGAACACCAAATAAACTGTTGTGGTTTTGATGAAAAATTTAGTCCTAAAAGTCGAAGTCGTCGTCGTCATGCTTGCAATGATGACCTGATGGCATTTTCCGATTTTTAGAAAAAAGCCTGGGTCGATTCGAAGGCCCGGGCTTTTTTTATGCTTATTTTTTAAACGAATAGGAAATCAGGAGTTGTTTCCATGGAAAAATCTAATACCTTAGAAGATTTATCCCTTATATTTACCATTTTTTCTATGTTTTTCGGGGCTGGCAATGCCGTATTCCCCTTAGTCCTAGGAGTCTCTCTTGGAGATCAAGTATCCTGGGGTAGCCTTGGAATCCTAGGCAGCGGTATCGCCCTACCTTTACTTGGCGTGCTTGCAGTCTGTTTATGCAAAGGATCTATCCATGGCTTCCTTGGACCAATTGGCAAGTGTGGCTCCCAATTAATCTCAATCATCCTTATTTTGTTGTTGGGCCCAGTGGTTACCCTACCTCGCTGCATCACAATCGCACATGCAAGCCTAGAGTCCTACTTACCAGGTTTGTCTCTGAGTGTTTTTTCATTGATCTTCTGTGTGTTGTGCTTCGCCTGCCTATTGCGCCCCTCATTTGTTACCACAATCTTAGGACGAATCCTTAGCCCCGTTCTAGTATGCTGCTTACTAGCAACCATTGTTTTTGGCCTTGGTAGAACACCTGGTTCTAATCCAACCCCAGTTTTTTCGGCTGTTTTCGAGGGCTTTCAGACGGGTTACAATACCCTCGACCTACTTGCTGCAATATTTTTTGCTCCTACCATTTGGATTTTACACAAGAGCAAGGGTGAGAAGGCACCATGCAAAAAAAGAGTCATCAGAAATAGCACCATTAGCTTTATAATCTTAGGAGGGATCTACTACGGATTAGCACGGGTCTCTGCAGGGTTTGCACCTGAGTTACAAAACTGTCCCCAGCAGTCTATCCTTTCTAGCTTATCTAGCCTTGTTTTAGGGGAGCAGGGAGCACTTATAGCTAACATAGCTATTATCCTAGCCTGCCTTACGACCGTCGTCGGACTCACTTTAACTCTGAGCCTTTGGGCCGGTGCAAACTTCAATTTGAAAAAACAGAAAACCAACTACCTCATCATTCTTATGATTTCCTGCATAGTCGCTCAGTCAGGTTTTTCAGGCATTATGAAGTTACTTGCACCCATCGTAACGGTTATTTACCCAGCAATCATAGGCTTCACCTTTTGGAGCATCTGCTACAGTTTATTGAGGCGTCAAGCGACTAAAAGCCAGGAGCACCAAATAAAGAATTCTGAAGCAAGTTTTTTATCAGTCGGTATGGGCAACGACTAAGTGTCAAAGGGATGATCTCTCATTGGAGCTTACGGTACGCATATCGTAGATACTCAGATAGGTGCTTCCATCCTCTTCTTCCTCCCAATCTGCTGAGTGTTTTCCAAGAAAAATATCCGGCATATTTTTAAGCCCTGGAAATCGCTCCAACGCCTTTTTTGAGCTTAAGCTAAAGATCTGCTTGGGGTCTTCCCATTTTGCTCCCGCTACTGGCCTTCTCCATTCATAATTAAAGACACCTGGTTTCCATAGCGAGTGAAGGTTATCTTGATCGATAATTCTAATAGGAGTCTTTCCGCCTGATCCTGCTTTCTCAAAGTAAAGGCCATTGTCAACAACAATAGCTGTGTGATCAAAGTACTCTTTACCCTCTGACATATGAGAAACGATGACGATATCCCCTGTTTTAAGGCGTGAGGGATCAGGAAAGGAGCCCAAATCGCTTGCTGAGGCTAGCTGGGTCGAGTGAGCCCTCAAGGTGTCAAGCATCCAGTTTGCCTTAGCATAAAACAGTTTAAAATCAGAGGCCCCTCGCAAAGCTTCGTATGCAATGCCCCAGCAATTAGTATAAAGAGAGGAACGAGGCTTTTGCCTTCTTTTGAGAGGAGCAGATGCTAAGCTCCAAATAAACTCGGGAATCGCTTTATTCGAGGGTTCAAGCCGAGTTCCTTCTAGCTCCTTAACAATAGGCGGTAGAAAGTCCTTAAGCTTATAAATTTTGTTCGGATTGTAGGATACCTTACTGGGAAGCGAGGAGATATGACCATAATGCTCAAGCAGTAGGTCAAAGGTTTCCTCGTTAATTTTACCAAAGTTGAACTCCAAACGGTATTGCCATGCTGGAATAGGTAGCCTTTTATCCTGCTTACGAATCACAGTATATGGAATCCCTAACTGGTCTGCAAAAGCAAGCTTTTGCTCGGAGAGAACTGAAGCGTCTGATTTCAAGGGACGAAAACCTAGCTCGTAATAGTGACTTGATAAAGTTTGTTCCGACTCTGCGATTCTAGCTAAATAGTCTGCTTCATAGCTAGACCGAGGCGACCATGACTCAGTCAGCCTAGTTTCTATACTGCTGTGTTTATGGCTGATGATCTGTGAATTATCTATGAAGCTTGGAGGCGTGATTTGAGGAGGGTGAAAACCCAAAAATGAGTTGAGTGCTAAACCAAGTCCAATTCCCGTTTTTAATATCATTTTAGCTCCAGTTTATCGATTTATAAGTGTTAAGGAACAAGAATAAAAAAGTACGCCAATCATCCTCCATAGGTTGGAGTCGGGTCACATTTTTCTTAATAAGTCAGAGCAAACAGTTAATGTAACTATTCACTATGTATACATAATTTGAGGGAGATTAACAAACAATGGAGAAATGCAATTGATGGTTAGGGATTATTATTCAGCAACCTTAGCTTGCATGAGTTTTCTTACAACAGATAAGTTATGGCTAGCAGCTTTAGAGCTTGGATTTAGTTCAACCGCCTTTGATAAATACTGCGGAGCCCTTTTGTAGTCTTGCTCTTGAAAAGCAACGTTCCCCATCCCCACATGGGCAGTATAACTACGAGGCCATCTACCTAAAATAGCCTCATAAGCTATTTTGGCAGCACTAATTTGACCGGAGGACTCTAAGCGAGATGCTGCCTGCATATGCTCTAACTCACTTGGCGTACTGGCTAATCTTTCTGGTGGCAAAACCAGCAAAGCCCAGTTTTTTCCAAGAGACCAATGCCGTTCAAAGTAGGTAAAAGGCATTGTTTCCATGCTCTCTTTCCCTGAATATAGCTGAAAACTTTGATCCTACATGTTGTAGCCAAACACAAGGACGTAGTGCCAGGTTGGAAGCCAACTAAAGCCCAGATTTAGCAGGGCAATCATAGGATGACCAACGGACAATTCCTTAACCATGGCATCCATTGACTTAATCTTTAGGCTCATCATCCCGTAACTTCTTGCTGCCGCAATCATCTCACTTGGGAGGCTACCGTTTTTTAGAGGTGTGTACACCTTAGGCCTAATTTCATCTAACGGAATACTCTTGCCTGACCAATCTAGTAGCATGGCCAAAGCTGCAGGCCCGCAATCTCCATCTTCTCTGGAGTAGTTTTTTACCCCAGAGATCGTCTTAGATTGAGGGACTATATGCTGGTTTATCAAGCTTCGCGTTTGAGGAGACAAGGTTTTACAGCTTAAAAGAAATAAGCTAATCATGAAAGGCAGTAAGACCCGCAACCAAAACCCAAAGTAACTCATCACGAGATTCCTGAGTAATAAATTCATAGAAATTCCAAAGGTAGGTTTTCCTGCTGAATTTTACCATGAGTTAGGAAGAATGAGGAAGTAAGATCTGCAAAAAACCACTCGAAAGCGGTTAAGCGAGGATACGATAAGCCTAGATCTTTTTTGCAAGATAGATAATCAAAAGAATCAAAATGATCAGCACCAAGATACTCGTGATACCACCATATTGAGCTTCTTCCATCTGCACCGCAATATCGGAAACCTCAGCATCAGTCAAAGATGCAAGCCTCATTCTTGCATCATCAGCAGAGACGCCAAACTTTTCCAGTTCTTTTTGTATATCGCTTCTATCCAGCTGCTCATTGATGATTGCTTCTGCCTCCAGCCTGTTCATCTCTTCCACCAACTCTTGCGTGGTAATCATCGTGGGCACTGCTTGAACAGCAGCTAAAGTTGGTAATGGACTCATTAAATAGTCGCTGTAGCGAAATGTAATCGCCAATCCCCCAAATATTCGCTGTAGCACGTTTTGGCTGGATTTTTTCTGCAGATTCATGTGAAATCTTTGCAGAATTGCAGAAGAAGAAACAATATGCC
>JABSRF010000255.1 GCA_013215275.1 Oligoflexales bacterium
CGAAGGGTACTAAAAAGTCCCATATTACAAGGATCATCATAACCTAAACGACATTTTTTGATGGAAACTTCTGTTAAAGCCAAGCTGAAAATCGGTTCTCTAAAAAATGTGATAAAAATATTCCAAAGCTCGATCCAATCAATAGAGATTCTGCTGACTTTTCTACCTTCCACAAATATATACTCGCTCTCTTAAGTCATTAAGTTTGCAATTACTGGCAATTACAGTACCCGAAAAAGATGGCTATCTTTTCAAGAGTAAACTGTCGATCATGAAATAAGCGAAATCCATATAGGGGTCCTGTTAGCATGAAGCGTGCAATTCAGTTAGTATTACCGTTGATTATCATTCAGCTTATTTCCATTTCCTGCTCAAGTGAGAAAGGTGACCGAGAAAACACCCAAAATGTCACTTTTGTAGACCCTACCGATCCTAGCAGTAATGGTAGCGAAGGTAGTGGACCAGATGGAGAAGAAACCACGATAGCAGAGGACGTGGTTATTGAAGAGAATAAGTCTTTTCAAATCGAAGCTTCCGATCAGCAGACTCTTATCAACCTAACTTTTAAAGCAAGTGACGAATTCCAGGAAGGCCGATACCTCTCCGAACACGTGCTTGTCATCCAAGCAAATGAAGAATCATGCTTCAAGCTGGAGGTACGATCTGACGTGGACGCCCTCGAAGATGTCTTGGTCAACCCTGAGCAACTGGAATCTGGAGAGTTTTGTCGAGGAAAAAGAATCGATGAAGTGCTAACCGAAGAAACGGATGAAGGCGGAGCCGCAGATGATGCGCAAGAAGAGGGTGACGATAATGATAATCAGCAAGCGCCCGCTGCTCTTACCCTTATGAGTGAAGATCCTGAAATTTGCCACCAGCGCTTGTTTCGTCTTAAAACAAGGGAAGCTGATGAATTAGGTGACTTATTTGGCCTTGAGCCAGTGGTAAGCAAAACGGCTTGGTTGGTTTACAAAACTCCCACCATTAATGTTTGGGCCGATGCAGAGATTGGCAACCCTTGTTTCGGGGGCGCTGTCACAAGCCGAGGAAAAACTAAGCTCCTTCTTGAAAATCTTTACCCAAGCTTTTACACAGATGCTCGTGACCAGGTAATGGCTGAGCACTATCAAAATATTGGCGCCGAAGCGGCAAAGATTTACGCTCGCTTAACCTCACTTTACGGACCTGTCAGCGATGTCAACGCCAACGGAGCTGTAGATATTCTTATCAGCCCAGAAGTCAATCGCCTTCACTTTTCGAATGTGGTGACTTATCAGCATGATGCCTTTTCTTCAGGCCTTATTGTTAAACCGCAAGACCTCGATGCATTCGACCACATCGAAAATCCAGATAGCAACGAGTCCGAGGTCGTTTACCTTTGGTCTTCTGACCCGGCAGGTCTATATAAATATAGCCAATACCCGACGGCAAACAGCTTAACTAGTAATTACCAAAAGGGTTACGTAGCCCAGCAAATTATGTCTCTCATCATAGCAAATGCGCGCATGGTGACGCGTAAGCTAGACCCAGAGGAATTATGGCTAACACAAGGTTTATCGCTCTTAGCTTCCGCCTATATGGCTGGAAATGACTATAGTTTTCAGTATTTGGCAGAGTACTTATCCACAAGGCATAATTACTTAGGACTCACTCAGACCCTCAATCAAGGAGATGTTGCCAAAGCCTTCCAATCAAGGCTTGGGCAGGCAACAGTTGGATACCGAGCCATGTTTGCTTGGTTTCTCCACACAAAGCTATGTGGTGAGGTCATTCAGCCATGCCAACAGATCAAAGAACTCGTTGATACGGATCTACACGGCATTCAAAATGTAGAGGCTGTTATTGGACAGCCTTTCATCGAGATTCTCTCTGAATTTGGCCATTCAGTAGCTGTGGAAATGGCTCCAGATAAGGAGCAGGTAAAAACAATTTTAAGCACTCCCGAAAATGCTGCAGGCCTGATTTTTCATGCCATGCCTGCCTTGCAAGAAGTCTACCCAAATGAGATACCTCAGACCTATGAGCAAGATATCAGTGCCGATGCTGTAGCCGGCAGTGCAGATGATAGGGCCTTTGCCGGCCCCTTCCCAGGCAGGGATACCATATTTTTTCAGCCTGTGATGCCAGACTCTAACATCAATTTGCGCCTTGCTAAAAATTCAGTCACTTATGTGATCCTTACTGGCTTAATTCGCAAGGAGACGATCACCACTGCATTCATAGGTAAAGATGTCAGTGTCACCACCATACCAATCGGCAATCGCAAGACCGAAGACAGGCAGATTCATATAGAAAAAACGTCAGAGATGGCTCACCTCGATCAAAGGCCTGTAAACCTCAGTAGTCAGGTTGATGCAGGTAGAACCTATTATAGCGCTCCCGAATATTCGAGCTCATACCAAGTGAACAAGAACCGGGACCTTTGGATCATCGGTTCAATCGATAATTTTAATGTAAACTTAGCTGGTGCAACCACCGCTAAGGCCTATAAGGTAGGGGATGTGGACTCTTACAATATTGAAGTGGATCCTTGCCAAGGCGAGGATGACGAGACCGCTTGCCGTGCCGAGGGCACGAGAACCGTCTTGGTTCAGGTTGTTCCCAGGGATTTTGAAAAAGAGTTGACCCCTTCGATCCTTGTGACTCAAACATCCCTTGAGATGTTTAGAGCCAGCCGGTTTCTTAGTCGTCTGGAAAAAATCGACGAATCCATCTTTGCACCAGATGAAACCGCACAAGTCTACCATGTTGGTTGTTATTCAACGGCGGTCTATCAAAGTACTAACTTCCCCTCTTTTAACGCGTGTGCAAACGCTGGCTTAACCCCTGAGCTTTACCAAACAGAGGTCTGTGACAATTTTCCTGAGGCGTGTATCGCTGGGATGCCGAGTCAGGCAATCTCGTTTAATGCTTACACCTCTGCATTTATCAAACAGTCGCAACCAACATTTATACCGTCCTTGTATGATAACTTCTTCCATTCCGGGCCAGAGGGATTTCCATTTTACACCAATTATACGATCAGGTACCCGGACGATGTGGACATTATCCGTGCTGGTCCTAGACCATTTATAAATGAAGAGATTAACAGGCAATTTTTTAATTTTGCATACAGCAGAGATATCAAAGCTAGGACTTATCAAGTCCATCCTCTATTTGCTGGGGTGGATTCTTTTTCAGACATCAACCTCGATCCTGAATTAAAGCTAATGAATGATTCTTCCATCTCAGCCTTAGAAAAGCTCAAAAGTGATCTCGAAACCACTGATACCCTTTCGGAAGAAGCTAGACAGGGCTGTACCGACCTTGGTTTCACAGACATCATTTGCTCAGAGCCATATTTACACAGGGAGCTACTGACGTCGGCCGCCAAGGAGTTTACAAGCGATAAACGAGTAAGGTGTGTTGTCGACCTGTCAGTGTTTGCCAATAGCGCGGACAGTGATGAGTTTAAGCAAGACTTAGCCATCCGATGCCCAGGGGGATCTTTAACCCAAACGTCAGATGTATTCAACAGTGTAGGAGAGACCGTGGACCCATGGCTAGATGCTAGTAAATTTATTGTGGTCAACAACTCCCCTTCGGCCACTTATCGGACCTTCTATAATCCAATGTTTCCAGAGGTTAAACAAACTTCAAGTTACTGCCTTGGAAATGCGGAAAAAGACTTATCAGGAGCGTACGGTATCGACTATCCTCCTTGCACGATCGAACCCTCGAACCAAACAGCTAACGATATTAGGACCCAGCTAAATATGCCCGCAGGTAAATTTACAGTTGGCTGTACTGGAGACGAATTTGCAAAAGACTTCCTAGCTTGCGGGGATGTCTATAGCTACTACTTAGAAACCAACCTAGATAATCGTGAATTAGGAGCGACCTACAATCGTGTACGCTTTGTTGGCCAACGAACAAGGTCTTTCACTCCCTTTGCTATAGCACGAAGTGCTGGAGAGTACATAGGCAAACAGGAGCAGCTTCATTACGTCAGCTTTAAGGTTCCTACAGCTCAATCTTCTGTGATTAATGTCATGGTTGGTGGTCTGCAGCAGTCCCAAGGCAAGTATATTCTTAGGGTAAAAACTAAGAACCTCAGCCAAGTAATCCGCCACTAGCCTATCTTTCCTAACAAATTAGACGAAAGCCAAAAATTTTATGCTGATCGCACCTTAAAAGTGCTTAGCATTGATAATCACAAATTCCGCTAATCCTGCAACGTATCATCGTATGGATGTAATTTTTAGAGGTCTTGACTTTTGCAACGGTGTGAACCAATAGAATACCTAAGGAAAAAACAATAACTTCACTTGGTAAAAGGTATTAAAACATGAAAAAGCTCGTTATCTCCATGATTATTGGCATGACTGCAAGCATCGGATTTGGACAAACTCTTAGCTGCAGCTCTTCTGAGATTACGTCTGTGGCTGACTTAGATGCAAAGTCTCTAAACACTGGTAAAAATGGTGAAATTGCAATCAAGGATTATTCCCTTAATGCTGATGGTGCTGGAGCAGTCATCCTAGAAGCTGGAAACTTAGTCACATTGATAGATGATGAAGGCTTACTAACAGGAGAATTATACGTTGTAGGTAAGACTTACCCCGCTTTAGAGTGTACGTTTAATTAGTTCGCAATAGCCGGAAATATCATTTCCGGATGCTCACTAATTTAGCCTCCTCGTAGGTAGCAACATAAAAAGAAGGTGATGTAGAGGCTTTAAACCCCTTGTATTGCAATGCGCAATACTTCAGAACCGACCTGTTCGCCTATTGTTTTATATAGCCTAACAAACCCTCTGTATCAATGCGGGAACCCTCATAATCAACCCTCCGACTAGTGAAGTGATCATGGACGTCAGCCAGTTTACACCGATATAGGGGCGCATGCTTCCCATCTTTAGGGTCCTCAGATAGTAAGTATCCAAGCTTGCCTTCTCGTGTCTTTCCTTCACAATTCTCGTCAGCGGAAGGAAAGTGACTCGTGCCATCAAAGCATCGATAAATCGCACGGACAGGGCCTGGTGCATTCTGACTTGAATAAAATAAGAACAAATCCTCCGTCCAAAATCCAGGTGCCTCATTAAACCTATGGGACAACATATGGTCTCGGCCATTGAATAAACGATAAATATTGACCGTTTCATATGTTGGTTCTGGCTCAGGATCAGGTTGTGGTTCAGATTCAGGCTCTGGCTCTGGCTCTGGTTTTTCTTCATAAAGACAGAACCTCAATTCCTTACTTGTCCAGACATAACAGCAAAGCCAATCCTTATAAAACTCAGTTTTATTTAATTTGAGGGTTTGATTTCCTATAGTAGCAGATTCACCATCCATGGAGCCATCAACACAATATTTGATACCATTGACAATTGGCTATTGTAGATCCTCAATCATGATCAGAAGTTTCCATCAAAAAATGTCGTTTAGGTTATGATGATCCTTGTAATATGGGACTTTTTAGTACCCTTC
>JABSRF010000256.1 GCA_013215275.1 Oligoflexales bacterium
AAAAATCCAGCCAAAACGTGCTAAAGCGAATATTTGGGGGATTGGCGATTACATTTCGCTACAGCGACTAACTAGTGAGCATCCGGAAATTAAATTTCCGAGCTCGCTAACTAAAACCGATAATCCACAGCAACCACATCTTCCAAATTAGGCTTTAATTGCTCGGTGAGAATCCGGACATGCTCAGGATGGCTTTGGTAGGTTTGCAAGGCACTTTCGTCAGTTAACCTAACCACCAAACCAGCGTCAAAGCCTTTGCTTCTGCTTGAAAAGTTTTCCCCTATGGACAAGTCAATAAGCCCTTCTATTTGCCCTTTGAGCGCTCTCAAGTCCTCAGCGATCTTTGCGATTTCCTCTTTGCTAGTACTAGACTTAAACTTAAACAAGACCACATGCTCAATCATAAAGTGTCCCCCAAAATCCACCCTAGCTCATAGTGCTGCTCTAGCCCCATGCTTACACGAAAAAAGCCTTAAGCTCAGGTGGGTAATCAAAAAAACAGATGCCAACTTTCGGTAAGCACCGGTTAATACGAATGAATTTAATTCATAAAAAGCCAATTCCTTCAGCCTTAAAAAAGACAAGCTAACATATTGTATTTCTATTTAAATTATTTTTTTATTTTTATTTTGCAAAGAAACATAATATTATCCGTCATCAAATTATATGACCAAATTGCAAAGACCCAATTTTGGCTCTAATATTACGAATTAACAAGGAAATTGTTTTAAAATGAAAAGATTAGTACCACTGTCTCTAATAAGCATCCTGATTTCGGTGTTTTGTCAGAGCGGGCAAGCAGTAGCAAAAACAAAAGCCAGCAAAAAGCACCCTTGCTTTAATGGGAGAAACAAAACTTGTGAGATAATCTCCCATCTCAAGCCAAGCATGAACCTCAATGAAGCCCTCAAGCTCTCTAACAGCTTCTATAGGGTTGCTAGAAAACACTGCCTTGACCCTAAGCTCCTAGTGTCCATTGCCTTTCAAGAAAGCTGCCTACAGCTAGACGTGGTCAGAAAGACAAATGGCTATATTCTTGTGGATGATGAGTATGTCGAGGCCTCTGTTGGTAGCGACTTTTGTATGATGCAGGTCAATATTCGTAACATTAAGCACTATAACCTTGATGTAAACAAGCTACTCACTGAACCAGATTATTGTATTAATGCAGGAGCGATTATTTTAAAAGACATAGAAAATCGCTATTCCCGCAAAGAGCATAAGTGGTGGAGTCGGTACAATTCAGTGAGCAGATTTCACCGTGAAATCTATCAAAAGCATATTGAACGCCATATGGAGAAAATTCCTGATCAATACGAAGAGGATGTCACTGAAAATTCAGAAGCAAATTCTGCCAACACTCAGGTTAGCCTCAACCCTTAAAAAAGGCCAAACCCCCTTCTTTTTTTTCCCTTATTTTGATTGCATTGCCACTTTTTCAAAAGTAAATTGAGGATGATTTTTCATCGTCAATAGGCTATCAATCCATCTTTATTATGGGAAAAAAGCTCATGTTAAATTTACGACATTTGCAAGGAACGCTCATAATGAGCCTTGCTTTCCTAACTGCTTCAGTCCTTAATGGTCAAACCTTATTTGAACAGCGGCTTGAGAAAAAAGACCTTAAAAAAACCCTGATGGGTGCCCTCCTTCACCTTGACGACAGCCAAATAAGAGAGCGTCAGGGCAGAGGCTCACCTGAATTTGATGCATGTGATCTTGGTGATGGATGCTTTCCAACCCCAATCGGCTCTCCCATGACTCCAATGTTGTTTAAGCTCACCAGAAACTTAGCAGGCGAATGGGCCAATTTCATCAATATATATCCCGAGCGCTTTCCCAAACCCTTCAGCAGTCAAGGTATGATACAGCTTCAGGACTCTAATATGTTTATGACTGCAGCGGTCAGTTATCCTTTACACTTCTTCGATGAATCCGCACTAGAGGAAAATGAGCAGGTTCTTGCCTCAATCCTGAAATTAAGCACAGCAAACCTGGCAAATTTTTCCAACGATAGAGGCTTCACTTTCTGGCCTAAGCAAGAGGGAACCAGCTCTGAAGCTGAGCGTGTGGGCCCACTCAACATCCCAATGTTTGCGGGGCGGGGAATAGAGTTTCTCAAGCTCATTCCATTCAAAGAAGAGAATCAGTTTACCAAAGAGTGGCTCCTTGACACCCTCGATCGCCAAAAGAACCCTTATGGGGTGGATGCACTTGCCAATATTCCAGCAGATGCAGATGATACTGCAGTGGCCCTTGCCCACTTTCAGGTTTTTGGCCCGGAACAAGCACCGATCGAACTAAGCACGTTATCACAGAGCCTTTTAAGCTGGAGGGATTTAGGAAGAAGTAAAGAAGATGGCAGAGATCAGTGGAAAGAGGGAGAGAGCGGGGCATTCCTAACTTGGTTAAAAGACGAGAATCTAGATCGTGACCATCGCTTTCTCGAGCCAGAGCTTGGAGTCATGCCTCTTGGGGTCAACAACGTAGATTGCGTCGTCAATGCAAACGTCTTATTTGCCCTGGGTTTAGCAAAACTGGGAAGAGAAGCTGACGAGTCCATCACAGCAAGCTCTCAGCTCATGCTCAAAGCAGCAGCCGGCAAGCACTGGCCTCAGTGCGGGCTTTATTACCCACAGAAGATGCTTTTTCCCTATGCTATCAGCCGTGCATACCGTGATGGAGGCGTAGACAATCCCTATATGGAACAGGCAATGGTACTTATCCTTAGTGACCTTATAAGCGAACAAGAGGCTAGTGGCGCCTTCGATGGAGGTGCAGACCAAAGCAAAGACCTTGCAACCGCACTTGCAGTGGTGAGCCTCCTTAATATCGGCAAGGATATTGCTGAACCGCTACAGTTAGGAAGGCTTTATGAAGAAGCCATCGATAAAGGCATTGCTTATTTAGTGCGACAAGCGAAGAGCAAGCCTATAAAACACCGAGATACGTTCAACCGCAACCAACTGCTCAACTTTCTTCCTCCCTATGGCCGCAATGCTTCAACTTGGGAAAGTGGCCTATATTTTTCTGCTTCTAATTGGGACCTTGCTCAGTGGCGTTCATCTGCTTACACCAGCTCCATGGTGGTTGAGGCCATTGCTAAGTATTTACTGGCTTATGACCAAGGTAGTGCTGGACAAGCTGGAAGTAAGCTCAAGGTCCTATCCTATGCACGCAGCACACGGGAAGCCGACAGCAGTTTCCAAGTGATCGTCAGATAGTTTTTACCAAAGTTCAGTTAAATCGATCTTAGGCTTGCTCTGCCCAGGTTGCGGCAGAGCAGCTAACAATTCCTTGATCTCTTCACTTTGAGGCTCAGGGAGGTTGTACTCAAACTTATTAATTGGTGGTAACTGGGTAAGCCCCTTTGCGATCAATGATTGCCACATATCAACAGACACCTGCCCCAGTAAACCTGCCAGCATTGGGCTTGTAACCTGTCGGTAGGTTGATACCCCAGCAGATAGTTTTAGCTTACGCAAAACCACCGTATTTGGATTAGCACCGAAGTCTAAGAGTATATTCGCTGCTTCTTCGTTTCCATACATGAGTGCTGCCGTTAAAATTGACCCACGGGGGTAATAGAGCTCAGGGAGGTTATGATGGAACGCTGGCGCAGCTCGTGTTGGATTGTAGTGAGGGTCATCCTCGATTTTTTTATTAGAGGTATACTGCCGATGATCGTTAGGGATCAGAATCCTGACCACAGTATCGATATCGAAAGGTTTTTTGTTTTTAGGCTTTCTTTTGTTAAACTCCATTGCTTCATGCAAAAGCTCGTTGTAGTTTTCTTTGGGCACATTATGAAGCCTCAAGCAGTGTAAGAGGGTATTATGATAATCTCCCGCATATTTAAATTCTTTAAATTTTTCTGGTTTCAAGCAATCTGCAGATAAAGCCCAAGTGTTCATGTAAATACTTATGGCAATTAATAACTTGGTGCACTTCATATAAGACCCCCCTGAAAATGGATGACAAACCGATCACTCGGACAAAAATAAATAGATTTGTATTAATTTCAATCATTAAAAAATAGGCATCATAGTTTCTAGTGAAAAGAGATTTGCTTTTTTTTAGTTTTTAGAAATTATCGGTATTTTTTAAAGCAATCAAAACCTTAGAACATCAGGAAGCTAACACAGGTCCTGGGCAAATTTATGGAAAACCATTTTTGAGCCGAATACCATACAATACAGACAGGGTATAAAGTGTCAAAATTGTCTATAGAGTGGCCCAAAGTTATGCACGCTGAAAACAAAATCCAAAATACTGGGAATTTGGCAAAAGCAAGTTTTTTTAATCAGTATGTTAAAGATTTTTATGAATTAGGTTACTGTCTAATCCCTAATTTATTTGAACAAAACGAAGTGGCTAGAATTAGCAAGCTATTCGATCGACTACAAAAAATTGCTAGCTCCTTGCATGCAACCCAGTATGTCAAAGGCACACAGTTTGTGGTTGAACGCAGATCCATCCAAAGGGTGGTTTGGTCATGCTCGATTGAACCGGAGCTCAAAAAATTCGGCACTGACCCAAGGATTACCAAAGTGGTGGCTGCTATCTTAGAATCTCAACGTTTTGATCACCTCATCTGCCAAGCCCATTTCAAGCTACCTGGGGATAAAGTTGAGTTTGCCTGGCATCAAGATACCGAACACCGTAGGTTTGGCACCAAACTTTGGAAAGACGTCAATGGCAAAGGAAGCTATGTTCAGACCGTAACAGCAGTGGACGCTATGAAGTTAAGCAATTCACCCATTATGGTCATTCCTAAAAGCTCCCACCTCGGCCACTTGGCTCTGAATGTGGGAAATAATCGCCAAAAACTCGTTGACGAGTCGAAGTTGGTTTCGATTGTGATGGAGCCAGGTTCAGTTTTATTTTTTGGACCCTACTTAATCCACGGAAGTATGGAGAATAGGTCTTCTCAAGCAAGAAGGGTATTTATCAATGGTTTTTCCTACCCCGGAGCCAACTCTCGTCAGTATCCTGGAAACGGCTCAGGATATTGCTTTAAGGCTGATTCTTAAGCAAAGACAAGCATTCACGGGCTATCGGTCATTCCAAGCGCAGTCGATCATCAGTCATTCCGAGCGCAGTCGAGGAATCTCCCTCACTAATCAAGGTGAAACAAGGAGATTCCTCGACTGCGCTCGGAATGACTAACTAGTGAGCTTCCGGATATGAAATTTCCGGCTAATGCGAACTATCCTGAGCTCAGTGACTTCAGTCGCTTAGCGAATGGGTCCCCTTCATAAAGGGACAGAAAACACTTTTCCCGGATGAAAACTAACTAATTAAATACAAGGCTCGAAACATAGGACACATCGGGCTGGTGCTCTATCTGAACTCTGATATCAAAATAAGGTAACTCCAAATAAATATTCTACCCACTATTCATGTGTGATCAGAACGCTATATTTTGGTAGAAACGGATGC
>JABSRF010000257.1 GCA_013215275.1 Oligoflexales bacterium
GATTTTTGAAAATTAATTTCAACCGCGATGAAAAAAACTGAGTTACAAAGGCATGAATTTAGTTTCCGACCAGACACCAAATACTTGAGTTTCTAGCTCTGCATCTGGAACCTTACCTGGCTCATTGAGATAAATTTCGTAAGGGTGGATGCCCTTTAATATTTTTTTTCGGTCAGATCGTTGGCAACTATAAGCGGTAACCCAGGCGTTGCCAAGGTGCTTGTAAGATCCTTTATGATCAACTTGAATAGCGTGATGCGCCTCTACCCTACCATGGTCGATATTATCCTGAGAATCGGTTTCTATGGGATTCTGATAGGCAAAACCACAGGTGTACTCACATCGCCCTCCGACCATGTCGAATTTATGATATATCGAGCAAACAAACTCAGGATCAGGTATTTTTTTAGCCTCAATGAGCTTATGAAGTTTGGTAAAGTCTTCTTCCATAGCTGGCCCTATCTGAGTCAGCTGACAGTTTCGATGAATTCCATAGTAGTGGAAACCATCTCTTGATACGACCCCTCTAAATTTTGTTTCGCTTAGAACTTTGCCTGTTTCTAAGAACTCTTTTAGCATCGACAGGCCTCGTTCATAGTCAGCACCAACAAAAGAAGCCATCATTTTTCTCAGGAAGAATAGAAAAATGGGTACTGTCCCTTTCATCTTCCAAGTAAGGATTGTGCTGGCTCCTTCTGCAATAAACTCGAAGCTAACGTCACTTTTACTTTTCCAAGGCTTGGTAAAATTTAATTCGTAAGTCAATAACTGGTCGGCTTTTAAATCCACTAAGAACATCTCACCAGCGCCAATGCGCTTGCCATCCCACTTTTGTTTGTGACCTCTTTCAAGAGGGCTTCCGGAAATCTGCACTGGGCACTCTGGCTCTTGGCAAAGCCAAGGTGACCATGCCTTCCATGTTGCAAAGTCACCAACCATTTTGAAAACATCCTGAATAGGCAGATCAATTTTTGTGGAACGACTTAAGCTAAATGGCAATGAAAACATAGGGAATGCCTCTCGGTTTGAAATAACTCAACAAAGCTGTGCACGATTTCTGTTAAGATAGATTATAGCACCCTGCTTCCGCATGCATAAAAAACAGACTCGAACCATACGCATTTTGCATTTTCCAGTTGATTGTGAGAGTTTACTGGAGCGGTATGGCGTTTGTTACGGCTGCCCCCTGCAAGTGGCGGGTCTTTGACTCGCTTGAAGCTCAAATAGCCAAAGTAAATACGCCTGCAAATGATTCTCAAAAAGCCACGAAAGGAAAGCACATGGGAGAGGATATCCTGGGTAAAGGGCTCAGGTTTGTATTCAGTTGCCTATCAGAGGTCGCTGGGGATATGGGATATAGCCATTTGCCAACCATCATGGCCCACTTCACAGACTCCAATGGAAACAAAAATGAGGATCAACTCACCTGGGGAGAGCGCGAGGATCCAGAGCGGTTTATCCAATTATATTCGGTGGTCTTCCAACTGCTGAGCATGGTGGAAGAGATCGACCTCATCAATAGTAGGCGTCAAACCGAGGGAAAGCCAGAGGGTAGTGAGGTTTTAGGTCTATGGCCATGGGCTATCAAAAGACTTCAAGAAGATGGCACGAAGGAGCAGGATCTTGCCGACATTTGTAGGCAAACCTATGTGGAGCCGGTGTTAACAGCTCACCCCACTGAGGCTAAACGCGCTACGGTTCTTGAGCATCACCGCGAGCTATTCGGTCTCTTGCAGCAATATTTAACCCATGACCAAACCCCCATAGAGCATGCATGCGTGGTGCGGGATACTAAGATGGTGTTGGAGCGCCTGTTGCGCACAGGTGAAATTTTTCGCTCAAGGCCCGACCTCCCTTCGGAGTATGCAAACATTCGTCACTACATGAAGAATATTTTTCCACAGGTTCTTGCTATGTTAGACGATCGCTTTGCGTGGGCTTATCAGAGTGCAACAGGCAAAGCACCTGCCCTAAATAGCTACCCACAGCTGCGTTTTGGAAACTGGGTTGGTGGTGATCGTGATGGCCACCCAAATGTCAGCGCTGAGCTAACAGGCCAAGTTCTTAACGACCTCCGCTTAAACGCTCTGATCGTGATCCGGCACAAGCTTTTTGCATTGGGAGGAAGCCTAAGTTTATCGGATGTGCACCAAGAGCCACCGAAAATGCTTCTCGATCGCTTAAACGTCTACAAAGAGCGCTACCCTCAGCCCTATGCAGATGCCCTCGCTCGCAATGATGGTGAGCCTTGGCGCATTTTGCTCAACTTAATGGTATACCGCCTCCCCATCGAGGTGGTTCGCCAACATGCGACCAAGCTCGACCCTCATGAGCATAGCTACCCAGAGCCCACTGAGTTAGTGACAGACCTGGAGACTTTGTACGACTCGCTGAATGCTGTGGGCGCCTCCCGGATCGCTGACACCCAACTACGTGACGCACTGAGGCTTGTGGAGACCTTTGGATTCTACCTGGCACGCTTAGACATTAGACAAAATAGCCAAAAATACCGAAATGCTTTAAAAGGTTTGTTGGATATCTCAGGAGTCATGAAAGAGGGTGAGTCAAAGAAAGAAGAGCTTTTCTGTGAGCTGGTTCATTCTGAACTAAATTTAGTAAGGCCACTTGTGCCTTACAAGACTCCTCTTCCAAAAGAGTCTGAAGAAATCTTACAGTACTTCACAGCAATAAGAGATCATGTGCATGAGCATGGCTTAGCTGGAGTCGGCTCCTTGATTGTGAGTATGACTCATAAGGTTGAAGACTTGTTCATGATTTACCTGTTTGCACGAGAGGTTGGGCTCATAGAAGTGGTGGATGGAGGGATTGCCTGCCCGCTCCCAGTGGTGCCTTTATTTGAAACCATCGAAGACTTAAAGCGCAGCCCTCAAATCCTCGAGTCTTTTCTCTCTCATCCAGTGACCATCCGCTCCAGAGAGATTAGAAGAAGGTTCTTCAAACGACAAAAGCCAGTCCAGCAAGTCATGATAGGCTACAGTGACAGCTGCAAAGACGGTGGAATCATAGCATCTCAATGGACCCTCTATCAGGCCCAACAAGAGATGACGAGGATTGCTAAAAAGTACGATGTGGAGCTCTGCTTCTTTCATGGTCGAGGTGGGACCATTAGCCGTGGTGCTGGGCCAGCTCATCGATTTATGCAGGCACTCCCTCACGGCTCATCCAATGGTTGGTTTCGAATGACTGAGCAAGGCGAAACAATCGCCAAAAAATATGCTAACCCCGAAACGGCTGCCTATCACTTAGAGATTCTCATGGCTGGGGTTGCCACCCAGGTGAATACCATGCGCACAGCTCAAGAAGAAAGCTTTGATGATCTGCCTAAGATTCTGAACTTCTTAGCCGACAGCAGCTACCGTCACTATCGAGAGCTACTGGAACACCCACAGTTTGTCACTTTCTTTAGGCAAGCGACTCCAATTGACCTTCTGGAAAATGCAAGAATTGGGAGCCGTCCTCCAAAGCGCACAGGTGCAAGCTCGCTCGATGACTTACGAGCAATACCTTGGGTTTTTTCTTGGAATCAGGCGCGTTTCTACCTCCCTAGCTGGTATGGAGTGGGCAATGCATTGGAACAGCTTCAGCGGCAAGAGCCAGAGTCGTTTGCTCAAATTCAATCTGCAATTGAGCGCTTTGTTCCTTTAAACTACCTTCTCCATAATGTGGAAATTTCAGTGGCATCCGCAAGTTTGTCCGTGATGGAGCTCTATGGCTCTTTAGTGGAAAAAGAAGAGGTCAGGAATCACTTCATGGGTGCCATCGAAGAAGAGTATCTGAGAACTCGCCGCATGATCCAAACCTTATTTGGAAAGGAATTCGCAGTGCGTCGCCCCGCAAATGCTGAACCAATCCTAAGACGAGAAATAGGCCTAAACGACTTACATGCTTTGCAGGTTTCCTTACTTAGTCAGTGGCGCAAAGCTGGATGCCCTTCGAATGTCAATAACCACTTACTATCAAGGCTTTTTCTGACAGTAAACGCCATAGCAGGTGGTTTAAGGAATACAGGCTGATCCCATCTGAGCATCAATCACCTGTGACCGATGCTCAGATTCTTGATGCTAGCTTCTTAATCTTTTCTATCTCTTTTGCAAATTTAGCCTCACTAAATTGCTTCACAGAGCCTATGTTTTTTACAGTGACAGGCTTAAAGCCACAAAAGCTTAAGATCATCTTTTGCGTCACCCAAAGGGGAGCGTTAAAATAAGCTAGTTTATTATAAAAGGCTGGCGCATCACTACTTATGACTAAATGAGCACTACGGCCTGAAAGTAAGCGGTCCCAGAATGGATCGTTTTTATGGTACTTAAATGCCCACGAGGGAAGAAAAGCTCGATCAAAAAAGCCTTTTGTAATAGCTGGCATCCCTCCCCACCACACTTACTAATGGACACATTTTTCCATTTGTAAGAAAATGTCCTCGCTTGGTATAAAACAACTAATTTCAGGTGGTTCTATGACTTGGGCGGAGAAAGAGTTTGGGGAGACAGATCTCGGGGATGTAAGAAGAACAGATAGACTCGTACAAATTGCTAGTAAAATAGTAAGTTCTCCTGAGTCCAGCCTACCTTCGGCTTTAAGTAGCGAAGCTGACAATAAGGCTTGCTATCGCTTTATGCAAAATGAATCATTTGATTTTAGTGATATTATTCTTGGTCCTCTCGAAAACTGTTGGAATAAGATAAAGAAAACACCGAGGACTATCTTAGTTCAGGACACATCGCTTTTGAACTACGATTCCAAAAAAATGCACCCTTGGATTGGGTCAAATTGGCAGTAAGAATGATAAAAGCTTTCAAGGCATCATAATGCATTGGACTCTAGCATTAACACCCCTAGGAGAGCCGCTTGGGATTGCAGATCTCCAATTATGGACACGTGAAAAAAATCCTCGAAAGATTAGTTTGAGTGCTCATCAAAAAAAGCCTATCGAAGAAAAAGAGAGTATGAAGTGGATCCAAGCTGTAGAAAACATCTATGATAATGTCGGAGACTGTGATCCAGTATGGGTAACTGATCGTGAAGGTGATGTTTATGAGCATATAAATACGGTAATTACTAGAGGTTATAACTTTGTGGTTCGTTGTAATAATGATAGAATCATCGGCGAAGAAGAAGGTTTGCTAAAAGAGAGGATACGATCTGCTCCTATCCTTTCTAGCCAAAAATTAGAAATAAATGTAAACAAAAAAAGGTTAGAGCTAGCAGTAAATATACAGGTTTGCGAGTGCGGACTAATTGCAGGGCCCAAGGTAAATTCCTATGGAGGTTGCAAGGACCACAACATTAGCGTAGTTAGGGTATCGGATGATGATGGTTATTTGGAGTGGATTTTATTAACTAGCCTAGATATTAGCTCCGTGGAAGAAGCACTTGAAGTCATTTCGATCTACAAAAATCGCTGGAAAATTGAG
>JABSRF010000258.1 GCA_013215275.1 Oligoflexales bacterium
GAGTGCGCAATCACAGGCCAGAACTGTACTAAAATTAACCATCAATGGGTAGGACATTTATTTGGAGTTACCTTAATCAGGCTATCGATTTTCTTTGCAGAGCTGGAATTATAAGGCTGGAGAAGGGACGTTATCGGGTCATCAAAAAATACCTCCATGTAGACAATACAAGCCCAGAAATAAATCAATACCATCGAAACTTGCGACTGAAAGCAATTGAAGCATTCCCCCTCAGAGATGATGATAGCCTTTATTTTTCCTCTTTCTTAACCTGTCAGAAAGAAGACCTAGCTGAGATTAAGAAAAAGCTACTTGGGACAGTCAGAAGGTGCTCAAGTCTCATAAAAGAATCAAGACCAGGTTTAGCGGCCGGCCTTAACATCGATTTGTACAAAATCTAGGCTCTGGTGATCGACCTCTTCTCTAATTTGCCTCCATCATAATAGCTAGATACGAATACCCCTTTAGTTTTGAGATTCTATAAGGTATGTTGTCGCATATTTAAAATTTCGAGGTGTAGGTATGTACGAGCCGCAAGTTGAAGAAGTTAATGAAGAATGGGTCAGCAAATCTCAAAGAAAGCGGGATAGTAAGGAAATTCTCAAGTTTGTTGAAACCTTAGCTAAACTCCCTAAGGGTGAATATAGGCAGCTTGGCCTTTCTGACCATATAATCGAGGAGCTTGAAAATGCAATTTCGATTAAGTCCCCTATTGCTAGGGCCCGTCAGCTCAAGTACGTTGCAAAAATTATTCGTAACGATGAGGTATTTCCCGAATTAAAGCAGCGTTTTGCTAATGATAAGTCCAAGAAAAAAATCTTCCGGTAGACACTACTTTACCTCATGATTACAGTGCCTTAATCTCCTTAGTGCACACTGTGTCCACCAAAAAAATATCATTTCTACACAAACTGTGACAGTAGTCCATCTCTTGCACCGATTAGTATAATGCTTGGTTTGGTGTACGGGGCATCGGATTGACGCAAGAAAGACCTTCTGAAAAGAATTAATAAGCTTGCGTCAATCCCTCTTCCGGACCTTCAGCGTCACATAAAAGTCACATTGTTGACAAGGCTACATTAGAGGGAGCGAGCCACTGTAACTAACTAGAACTAGTCGATATTCTCGACTTTGATTCAGACTGTATATAGTCAGTTAGCCAGTTGTTCGACCTAAACTACATAATTGACCGATATTACTAGTTAAGGTTTCAGAGAGAGGAAACCTTCAACTAAACATCCTCAACAACTTTACCTTTTTGTTATCTATGGGTGGGTGTCCATGTTAAGAAAAATCTTTAATTTCAAATTACTCTACCTCCTAAGTACGTCAGTGCTCATTCCAAATGGAGCTTTTGCACAACCTGCAGGTGGAAATAGCTTTTGTGAGGTGTACCCTAATTCACCTCATTGTTCCACTGCGAAGGTCGAATGTAATTTCTGCCATGCTGGTCCGCCAGTCCTAAACAGTTATGGGATGGATATGCAAAAAGAGTTTATGGGTGGTGATTTTACAAATGTTACCGCTTTTATGGCAGCTTTAGAAAAGATCCAGGATGGTGATAGTGATGGAGACTCTAACACAAACCTCGATGAAATCATGCAAGGCACTCTTCCTGGAGATCCAGAGAGTGCAGTCGATAACAACACCATGACTTACACTTATCAAGAAGACTTAGCTTTTAAGAAGGTGAAAGCAATCTACTGTGGTGATTCTGCTAGCTATGAAGAAATGCAGGCATTTGAAGCTAGTGTGGATAAAAGTCAATTCATAGACAGCGCACTTGATGCTTGCCTAGAAAGCGACTACTGGAAAAACGAAGCATTGCATCGCATGGCAGACGAAAAAATTATGCCAATTGAGGCAGTAGGCTCTATGACTGCTTCGGTGAAAATTGCAGAATACGATTGGGATTACCGTTTGTTTTCTTATGTTATGACTGGTAACCGTGATGTTAGGGAGCTTCTAACAGCTGATTATCATGTTGATGAAAATGGTAATGTCTTAACCGGTACGGTTGCTCGATCAGAAGGTTTTCAGTTGGGAGAAAGAATTGTAATTGCTGGTGGACAGCCCCTGCAGGCTAATAGAAGAGCTGGTATGGTAACGACCCAGTGGTTTATTTCTGTCAATACTATGTTTGCTAGGTTGCCAATGAACACTGCGTCACAAGCATATAGAGCCTATCTTGGTAAAGACATCGCAAAAGGCGAAGGTTTGGTACCTTTTGCTCTTGTAGACAACCTCAAGGACGCTGATAACAAGGGCACTGCTCAACCAGCCTGTGATGTTTGTCACAGTACCTTAGATCCACTTGCTTTTCCTTTTTCAACCTATCGAGGTATTGAAATTGGTATTGATCTAGCATTCGGCAATCCCATTGGAACCTACGACGGAGGCAGGACTCCTTGGGAAAGCGAAGGTGCATTATTTGGTCAGCCAGTTAGAGACCTTATGGAATGGGCAAATATGGCAAAAGAAACTGATGAGTTTAAAATGAAGGTAGTTTTGGATTTATATACCCAAGCATTAAGCCGGGGGCCGATCTCACAAAGTGAGCAAGAGGAATTCACGACTATTTGGCAATCTATGCCGGCCGATAGGTATTCGGCAAATGCTGTCATCCATCGCATCGTTGACTCTATGGGATTTGCTGGGAGGCCGGACCTATGAAAACTTTATTGATCGCGTTTGTTGGACTTGTTTTTATACAAGCTTCTTGTACAAAAAGCCCAACATCTTTTATTAAAACCAATACCAGTAATAAGCCTGTTTCCAGAGTGGATGACACGACTAGGGATGGTTCGATTGGGCAGGATGGTGTTGCGGCAGAATCTACTGATAGCTCAAATGGCTCAACTTCCTCGGGAGAACCCGGAAGCATGGATGGGACTTCACAAGGAAATACCGGTTCTGAGTTACCGGAAACAGGCGTTAATTTAACTGAACCATCTTTATACAATAACGTTGTTTGGAAGCGATACCGAGCTCTAGAAAATGGGATGATGAGGGCTTTAAGCTTAAGTAAGCAGCAACTCTGTAATGAACTTGACCAGTTTTCATGCATAGATCAGATTCACTTATTTAACTTGGGAGGCAATGATCCGTTTTTTGCTGCTCAAGGTAAAAGAGCAGCCGATCCTACCATTTTGACTCCGGTTGCTGTCGAACGATTGGCAATGCATGCATGCGGTAACCGCATCGAGTTAGATAAAGCAGCAGGTGCAAATGCAGTGGTTTTTACTGGATTCACCTTAAATGCAGACCCTATACCAGCAGATCAAATCTCACCCTTGGTCACGACCTTATACCAACTGTTTCTTGCAAGGAATCCTAATGCAGAAGAAATCGCAAAGTTGGATGCATTTGCAAAACAAGGGATAGGAAGTGAGCAGTTTGCCAAAACCGCCTGCTTCGTGATTGCAACCATGTACGAAAATATTTTTATTTAAATATAGCAAAGGATATATAGCCATGAGTAAGAAAATACTCTCTCGAAGAGATTTACTAAAGTTAGGATCATCAGCGTCTTTGCTTTCTATGACATCCTCTCTGCCTGGCATTGGCCCTTCGCTATTCGCTCAGGCAGCACAGAAGCCTAAGTACTTATTTGTGATAGCATGTGCTGGAGGTTCCAGTATCTTGGATAGCTTTATGGCTCAAACCTCTGGTCCAACTGCATTCGGTGAGCAACAGATTTCCATCCCTCAAGGGTCTAATTTAAGCTGTGTCCTTCCATTGGACAATAGCATTCAAGGTGCCATTCCCCTTGGAAACGGTTTTTCTCAAGAAACATTTTTAAACAAACATAAAGATGATATGGTGGTGATGACCCAAGAGGTTTCAAGTGTTAACCATGTCATTGCAGCCAAGCGTTCCATCAGTGGGAACAATATTAATAGCGGGCGCACCATTACCGAAGCTATGGCTATGCAGTATGGAAATGGTTTTACCATCCCGAATGCGAATATGGCAGGTGGAGGGTACTCTGAAGATGGGGACGATGAATCTGTCCTTGCTGCAGCAAGAACCCAACCAATTGCAGATCCTTTGATGTTTGCTTTCGCGACCAGTGGTTTTCAGGGTATCAGAGGATCGCTTTCTGGCCCAGAGTTAGAAATTGCAAGGCTTCTGCGTACAGACCTAGAAGGCATGTCACAAAACCATAAGTTCTACATGGAAAGTAGTAAGGTGAAGACTTACCTGAGTAATCGAGCAAACCTATTGGAAGCTCTTGAAAAGGGTAATACTATGTCTAAGCTGATGCTCTTTAATGATCAATCAGTCAACCTTGCGGAGTTTGGTATTAGCCTTCCTGATTCGTTTACTATGCTCGCGGAGAGATTCAATTTAGCTGACCCCATGGAATCAAAGGTTGCCCTAGCTTACCTTTTAGCGAAAGAAAAAATATCTTGTAGTGTAACCATAGCTCCAGGTCAGGATCCAAATATTTCAGCAGAAGGCAGTCCCAATGCTCCTATCGCTTTCGATTGGTCTCACGTTGATCATCGTGGAGCACAAAACGCAATGTGGAGCTATATGCTTAAAAGTACAGATGCGTTGATAGACCTTTTAAAAGCAACTGATATTGATGGAGATCCCGCAAATGGAAAGATGTGGGATCAATCGATGATCTACTTTGCCACAGAATTTGGACGCGATAAAGTATCCTCTGGTGGAAGTGGACACCATCTAAATAACGGAAGCTTATTGATTTCTCCTATGCTAAATGGAAATGCTATTTACGGCGGTGTAGGCAATGATGGGATCACCTATGGGTTTGAACCTCAAACAGGCATTCCAGACCCTAATCGTATGATGCATGAGGAAGACGTCTATAGTGCTGTTGCTATGGCTCTTGGTATCGACTTCGATGGCCGAACCGATTTGAAGGCGATGGTTAAAGGTGCCTAATTATTTCTAAGCTGCATTCTTAAACTTTAGGGTGAAGGTCGTTCCATGGCCTTCACCTTTTCCTTTTTCAGTGCTTTTTACATCGATACATCCATGATAGGCATCCATAAAGCTTTTGACCAGGGGCAAGCCAAATCCAGTCCCTTTTTCCCCCTGTGTACCTAGTCTAGAGGTGGATTTGTAGTAATCAAATAACTTGCCGATGAGGTTTTTAGGGATGCCCATTCCTTTATCGATGATTTCGACCACCTTCCAATCTTGAGAAAGATAACACTTTACTGTGATGGTCCCATTATCATAGGAGAATTTAATCGCATTGGTAAGTAAGTTGTTGATGACGTCATTCAATAGTGATACCGGTTCCGCTGACACTACAAAAGATTTCACTTCTCCCTCAATTTTTAATGATAGCTGCTCATAAGTGACCGATATTTTAGTTTCAATATTACAGCAGGTTACGCACTATCTAAGACTTCCAGTGTTGACGGTCT
>JABSRF010000259.1 GCA_013215275.1 Oligoflexales bacterium
CATCCGTTTCTACCAAAATATAGCGTTCTGATCACACATGAATAGTGGGTAGAATATTTATTTGGAGTTACCTTAACTTATCAGAGGTGGTACCATCTTTGGTTTCAAGCATTTGCGAAGTGCTAAGCTTCAAATAGGTTCCAAAGGGAGATTCTTGCTCGATTGAAAAATTGAGTGACTGCTCTCTGTCTGTTGGGTGCTCATAGTATTTGGATAGAGTACCACTTAACTTTGGGTGCCACTGTTGGGAAACTTCAGATTTTTTTGCTTTTTCTAAGGCAATAGAGCTATTCACAAGGCTACTGTATTTTGAATTTCTAACAGCGGATTCAAGGATCGTTTCTATTGTTATTTTTTCAGCAAAAACACTTTTAAAGCTGCAACAAAAACTAATAATAAAAATGGTCCTAATCATTTGATTTCCTTGTGGGATTAGGTCTTGAGAACCTACATTCCTGGAGATAATGCCTACATAAGGGCCAGATTAGCTTTTCATTACAAGCAAGTCAAGCAGTGACTTTGATATGCAAACGAATTTTCCCCATTTCAATCATCGTTAATCATTGCTTTAATCCTGGAATCTATTCGATGGCTAGTTTAAAGGCATTTAATAGTTGGGACAAATAGAAAAGGAAAGCTTTTCGAAGCCTCTCAATAAACGACAGAAATCGATGAAGGTAGATCGTTTTTCACAGGCCACCAAGGATCGTCAAGTGGAATGGGAGACGTCAGAGTCTCAAGAAATGAAACCAAAGAATGCTTCTCTTTCTCTGTTAAACCTAAGGGCAAAATGTCAAAGTGAGGACGATTTGGGTGTTGCTTACGGTCGTAATACGGGGGTTTTGGTTTGTTGTAGTGGTTAACCACGTCCAGAAGAGAGTTAAACTGCCCAGAATGCATATAAGGTCCTGTTTTAGCAACATTCCTCAGGCTTGGAGTCTTAAACGCCCCCACCAATTCTGGGCCATCAGTTTTAAGAAAGTTCATTTCCAAGCAGTTTTCTTTTGGAGTCGAGCTGAAGCGTGATAAACACGTAAACTCATCCTTAGCAAGCTGCTTTACTCCTAGATATCTGCCTAAATCCACTTTTGCCTTGTCAAATTCTGGAACTCCAACATTGTGGAACTCAAAATTAGTAAGCATTGGCCCATTATGACAACTAACGCAATTTCCCTTTCCCACAAAAATTTTGAGCCCCTCAATTTGCTCATCACTGTATACCGCACGTGCGAGTTTATCCTCACCTGCCCCAAGGTGCGTAACAAATTTATCGAAATTTGAGGGAAGCAATCGAAGCTGATACTGATAAGCCATTAAGGCTTTTCCTACATTCACAAACACAAGGTCCGTATCTACCTGACCCGAGTCTATATTACTGGGATCTAGCTTCACCCCAAAGACTGTTTCGTATTGATTCTGATAATTTACTGCAATTACCTTAACCAGTTCTTCTCGGCTTATTCCATGCTCCCTCGCATCTTCAAGCGGACCCAAAGCCTGAGCCCACATGCTGTCTCGTCTTCCATCCCAAAATTGCCAGGGGCTATGTGCCGAAACAAGAATGGAGGGAGTATTCCTGCGGGTTTTTCCCAAACCGACCGCTTGAGGAAGACCATCCGTAAAGTATTTATCCGGTTGATGGCATGACGAACAAGCAACAGAACCATTTGCACTTAAATTCGTATCATAAAAAAGGGCCTTACCTAGCTGAGCAGCTTGCAAGCTTGAAGCATAATCATTCCCAGCAAAATTTGACGGTTTTTCAAGCCTATCAATTGCGAGGCTCCTCAGAAAAAAACGATCTTTATTGGTAAACTCTGATAAACCACCCGCTATTGCAACAGGTGATTTTACGCTTAAAACAAATAAAAAAATCGCTACTAAATTGACTCTATAATACAACATTGAACCTAAGACTGTCCCTTTCTGTTTCAAACTGCATAACCCACCAGCCTCGCATTTGAAACTTAATCCCTTCAATCAAATAGACTCCAGGTGCCAATTGTTTAGTCACTCGCGGCTGGGTCGGTAGCCCATGAACATGCCCAGGCATATGCCCCACCACATTGAAGGTATCATTGATCGGCTCTCCTGAGAGGTCCGCAACAGCAAGAACCCAACTGTGTATTTGATTGAGGGGAATATCACTCCCCCAGCGTTTGTGGGGGAAAACCTCGATATGGCCAACTAGTTTTCGCTGTCTAGAAATTTTAACAGAGCTGAGATCTAGGTCATCGGGTGTCTCCTGGCTTTGCAGAATAGCGACGAGTTCCCTGTTCCCCTCTCTTTCTAAGGTTGACATTAAGCCATGAAGCGCTAATGCTCTGGGATCAGCACTAAAATGTTTTGGGTTATGAGAAACAAAAGTTTCATCAGTTGAGGCCAGTTTCAAGGGATTCACTTTCTTAACCCACTGAGACCAATGGTCTGAGAATCCATTTTGAAAGTGCTTAACTGACTTTGCCTTTGACTCAATACTAAGGCTGCGTAAAAAGGCACCTTCTTTCTGAAGAAGCCGCATTTGTTCTGCTTCTTGTTCAATATTTAATGAAGAAGCAGCCAATTGTGTGGTATTTTTGGACCTTGCCCTTTTTTTATGCTTCAGAGCAATTGATTTGCGCAGACTATTTGCCTCGAGGATTTTCTGCCTCGCACCATTTGACTGCTCGGTGGATGTTTCCAGCCACTTCTGCCCTTCCATAAAGTGGTGATGATGAGAGCTGAAACAAGCAACAATAGAGCTCTGGATGAGGATAAAAGCTACAGCAAATGGTAATCGAGCTTGCATAATGCTCCTAACTAGCGTTTTTTTATGGCACTCCAATCAGGCTTGACGACAAATAAACCTGCACCAATATCACTTAAAATAATATTTCCGCTTTCAAACCAGATATAGCTACTCCAAGTCCCCGAAAACTGTGCTGAGTTCGAGCCAGGAATCGTGTCAAAGTATGCCACCTCAGACATGGTGCCTGACTGTATTTGGTTGGTACTTAATATTCTTAAACCAGCACGATAATTCGTTTCAAATACAAAATCATCTTTTGTATAGAGGTTGTGATCAATCGCTGCAGTAGGGCCCACATAATTGCCAAGTTGGCGTGGCCTGTCTAGGTCGGAAATGTCCCATATATATGAGGTGGTATTGGTTCTGCGGTTTTTCTCATCAAGCTCATCATTGAGCAAAAGAATAGAGTGTTCATCGTTCAATAGCCAACCTTGATGAGTGTAAGCGGAACCCTTGTATTCAGTACGAGATATTTGATATGGATTAGCTTTATCGGTCACATCCACAATGGTAAGGCTATCTTCGTTATAACCCATGCAAATCTCCTTGCCTGAATACTTAGAATCCGGGCCTTTATAAACGACGCATTGGGTATCATGGGTGTAACCATCAGATGAAAAGCAACCAGCATAAAAAGGATTGGACGGATCTGAAATGTCGACCATATAAAGTCCACCACTACACTTTTTGCTACCTACGACGTAAGCAAAGCCTGTTTCTTCGTTAATGGCTATATTGTGAGCACTACCAAAGCTGCTTAAGCCTGCGGTCTCAGATAAAGTGCTCCCAGGAGTCGTATCCCTCAATTGATTAAGATCAAAAACTTGCAGACCGTGACGACGATTTCCATAGGCATCAGCTACAATAAAACCATGATCTGCGTAAACCTTGATATCTCGCCAAACACTCTTCCCACCTTTCCGTGAGGGTAGAAAACCTATCACAACGGGCTCTGTCGGTTTAGAAATATCTACAAAGGAGGTTCCATTAGTAAGGCCAATAATTGCAATCTCATGACCTGTTACAGGGTCAACCCATCCCCAAATATCGTTAAGGTTCGCACTAGAGCCTCCCCCTAGGTCAGCCTTAGGGACGAACGCCTTTAGGTCCACATTTTTGCACAAATAGCCCCTGGCGCGACCTTCTGTGCAGTTGTCTGTATTTACAAGACCTGGATTTTTCCTTAGATATTCTGCTGCTGAGACGCCCTCATTAGTGTCATCAAAGACAAAGTAGTCATCAAACATTGCGCTATGCCCATAGGCTATAGCCGAAAAAAGTGTTGCTAAGATTGCAAGAGTTCTGTTTAGAGCCAGCATAAAATTCCCTTGTTTATTAGATTAATTTATACAAACAGCTCAATTCACCATATTGGGAAATTGAGATTATTGCCTCACGCAGTAACCTGGATTTTTCTAGTTTGTATTTACAACTATTTTCTTTTATCAGTCTAACTAAGAAAAAAGATAAAATAATCCAGTTATGGGAATAATAGTAAACGGTAATTTGTTAAGCAGCATAACGGAAACATCGAAAAATTTGTTTGCGACGTTAATCTCTTTACTACATCTTAATAAAAACTCGTACACAAAGATACTAAAAAAACAACTGTTTAAAAAATAAACCAGAACTAAATTAAACCAGTCACTCGATCTTGTTAGTCTATTCATCGTTCAATTACGCTAAAAACTGAAATATCGTCTAACTATTTTCTACAAATATTTTGGAAACAAAACCACAAAAATCGATATTTCGTCTAACAGACGCCATTCCTCTATCCAACGCTTTTCTCCGTCGACAACATTATCACAAGGCCAAACTTAGCGAATCGCGCCAGCCGAATTCGGCTTTACCTGCGGCTGTGAGTCCTAACAAAACATAAGTGTTTTTAAGCATGGGTTCTACTCAATATAACCTTCGCAGTTAGGTTGATGTTGGATTTTTAATTGATGCATTTAAATTTAATTTTATTTGCTGAACAGGAGGCAGTGAGATCGAATCTTCTATTTCCGGTACCATTTGATCATATTTGTCGCCTTGTATGGTAACCTATTTTATAGACTCATTAAGGTGGATGTGTATGAAAAATATTGAAGATGTATTAAAAGATTTTGATCGACGTTTAAGCTCCATCGAGGCAAAACTTAGTCAATCAGCAGTCAATAAATCCTTACAAAGCCCAAATCTGCCAAATAGCGAAAACTTAAAATTACCATTGCAAGCAGGCCTTGAGCCTCAAAGTAAGGCTATCTATGCACCAGCAGTTGCAGCAAAACCAAGAGTGGGTGCTCCGGTCAGAGTTAAAAGAAATCCTCAAACTTCAAGTGGCAGTTCATTAGATTCATCATCAATGCTTGCTCTTATCGGTATTGCATTTGTGATTCTTGCTGGCATCTTTTTTATAAAAATCACCATTGATTCAGGCTGGCTCACACCAATGCGGCAGATTTTATTAGCTGCAGGTACCGGCTTAGGATTTTTTTTGGCTCCCCATCTCCTTCCAAAAGCGGAAAAATAATATGGCGCTTTATAGTGGACCCCGTTTTTAGGACCATTTGATAAGTAAAACTCCTAAATGTAACATGCTGAATTTACATAAGGAG
>JABSRF010000026.1 GCA_013215275.1 Oligoflexales bacterium
TAAAGTAAGTAAAGAGCTATATGAAGTCAAAAGCCTTTAAATAAAGGTATTTTATATTTCGCTACAGCGACTAATTATGGGGACGGGAAGGTCGAATGTCTGAGGATGGTGAGTCAAGCACTCGCAGGTCGATTCAACACTGAAATTTGCCCCATTTTTGCAATAGGAGACAGCTGGGACAATGATGGAGCTATGATGCGTCTAGTTTGCAATAATGGTGGTATGGGTATTTGTATCAATCCTAAGGAAAGACCAAACTGGGCTGGAGATTTTAATATCCACAGCACAGAAATTAAGTGAAAAATCCTGAAAATCAAGCCCACGAATAAACAAGTAGCCACACAAGAATTCCTGAGCCCACGAGGGTCAGTAAAGAAAAATGTAATTTAGGAAACCTTAGCTTTGAAGCTTGATCCTTAAACTCATGAGGCAAACCTTTCTTTCCAAAAAACATGGCTGGAATAAGGTTTTCCTTCTTATACAAGCCATAGAAGGCCAACGCTGCCAAGTGAAGCCCTATCGCAACCACAAGCACATAACTATTCACATAATGAACTTGAGTGAAAAAAGAGCAAACCGAGCTATCAACAGCGCTACAAAGAGGCCCCTCAGTCAGGATGTCATCAGTGGTAAAAAGTCCTGAAATGGACTGCACAAGCAGACAAAAAATGAGCATCAAAGCGCCCATGGCAGCCGATGGTGAATGACCAATAGAGCCCGAAGGCTTCGACTTAAACATCTTAGGAATATAAGCGATGAGTTTTTTAGGTGTTGGCACAAAGTAGGTAAAACGAGCACTCGTATCTCCCCAAAAGCCCCATAAGACCCTAAAAGCTAACAAGGTAAGCAGAGCAATCCCTGCTTTTTCATGGTAGTCCATACTATCAACACCATCTCCCCACTTACCTGTGTAATAATTAAATGCCACTAAAGCGACAAGAAGCCAGTGGAAAGCCCTAATCGGAAGGCTCCAGATAGTCGCGTAAAACTTTTCCTTAATTTCCATACCCTCTCCCATCCATTGTCTAAATTCTATAGCCACAAGGCATATACAAACTCAGAGTCGGTCTTAAGGCAAGGCACTTTTTGAGGGGCGTGTCTTATTTTATGATGCTATAATCATTAAATTTTATGATATTTTGTTGCAAACTATTAAATTTTTATGCATACTCCGACATTATGGTTCTTGCCAATTGACCAGGTAACGTTCGTAAACACATAAGTTTCACAACTCAGATGCGCACGAATGGACCAAACTAAAAGGCTGTAGCTATTACCAGTTGGTAAATAGTGACATCTCAACCGAACATTCGGAAAGGAATTCAATGACACTCCCATCCTTTGGCCTTCATGGCGAAGCACTCGAGCTTAAGACTCAAACTCTGATGAGCATGAAGAAAATGCTATGCACTATGTGCTGCATGTGTATGCCTAGATCATACTAAGATTGTTTTCAGCCCCTTTCTATTTGTATGTGGTTTTTATTTTTAAAATAGTTTTTCGCTTGAAGCCAGAGCATTAGCAATCGTTGAGGAATCAAATGTTGTCAATCAATAGTTTTTTAAGACAAATCATCAGCTTTTTTGCCTTATTACTCTTGTTACAGGTGCTTTCTAATTGCACTGAAAGCTCTAAAAAAAAGGAAAAAGTAGAGATTAATGAACTTACCATCGGCACTATTGCTGGCCCTGAAACTGATATCATGGAAGTGATAAAAGAGGTCGCTTTGGAAGAGCATGGTATAAAGCTAAATATCATCACTTTTAATGATTTTATGACTCCAAACATCGCACTAGAAGACGGGAGCATTGATGCGAATGCCTACCAGCACCTTCCGTACCTACAAGATGCCATGAACGCCAGGGGATTTAAATTTGCATCAATAGGACAAACCTTTATCTACCCTGTGGCAGGCTATTCTAAAAAGCTGACTCGCAGCGATGAAGTGGCAGAAAAAGCAAAAATTGCGATCCCAAATGATCCAACCAATGAAGGACGAGCTCTGCTATTATTAGAAAAACAAGGCCTTATAAAGTTAAAGGAAGGTGTCGGACTAACAGCCCTTCCAGCAGACATTGTTGACAATCCAAAAAACTTAGAAATCATTGAAATTGAAGCTGCTCAACTTCCTCGAGTTTTGGAGGACGTAGACATAGCGGTCATCAACACCGTGTTTGCTGCAAATGCCGACTTAAACCCAAGCAAAGATAGTTTATTTGCTGAGGGATCTGAGTCCCCCTATGCAAATATCATTGCTGTTAGGGAAGAGGATAAAAATAAGGACTGGACCTTGAAATTGCTCCAAGCAGCAAACAACCCAAAGGTAGCAGCAGCGGCAGCAAAAGTATTCTCAGGCAATGCCATCCCAGCTTGGAATTAGAGCCAATAGACAAAGAGCCTTCCTATGATTCGTTTTAAAAATGTTCACAAGACTTATCGCATTGGCAGCAAAGAAATCGTTGCACTCAACAACATTGATCTGGAAGTGCCGGAAGGAAGTATTTTCGGCATGATTGGTGCCAGCGGGGCCGGAAAAAGCAGCCTTCTCCGTTGCGTCAACGGACTCGAGTCACCGGACTCTGGGCAAGTGATCGTCGGTGATAAGGATATAAATAGCCTCAGCACAAAAGAGCTTAGGCAGAGCCGCAAAGAAATGGGAATGATCTTCCAGCATTTCAACTTACTAAATGTCAGAAATGTATTCGATAATATAGCTTTACCTCTCGAGCTATCCAAACGCTCAGCTTCTGATATCAAGGAAAAGGTCTCTCCTTTGATAGAGCTTACAGGTTTGAAGGGTAAGGAAACAAGCTACCCTAATCAATTGAGTGGAGGCCAAAAGCAAAGAGTTGCAATCGCGAGAGCCTTAGCCAATGACCCAAAAGTCTTACTATGTGATGAAGCAACTTCAGCGTTAGACCCACAAACCACTGAGCAGATTCTAAATCTACTAAAAGACATCAACAAGAAACTAGGAATTACGATTCTTCTGATCACTCATGAGGTGGATGTAATCAAGTCCATTTGCAATTACGTAGCATTATTGGACAAAGGGTGCTTAGTCGAAACCAATAAAGTCGTAGACTTTTTTTCTGCTCCTCAAAGTAAACTGGGCAAAGACTATGTTAATAGCTCTTTCAGTTTTACCTTGCCTCACTGGCTAGAGGGTCAAGTTCAAGAGTCTCCAAGCAATGACCATCCCTACCCACTGCTAAAAATTTCTTTCAGTGGCAACAAGGTTAACAGCCCCGTGATCTCTAAAGCATCACGAGAGTTCGGCATTGATATTAATATTCTTCTTTCAAACGTTGAGTACATCGGCAGCTCAAATATAGGTGCGATGATCGCACAGGTCTCTGGTGATGCAGACAAGCTCAAGCAGTGCCTCGATTATTTTGCAAACGAAAACTTATCCGTGGATATCATTGGTTATGTCGCTTGATTTATTGCTAAAATCTTGTTTTGAAAGCATCTATATGGTCTTTGTTTCAGGCCTAGGTTCTTGCTTATTCGGAATTCCACTTGGAATCGCTCTTTTTGTTAGTAAAAAGAACCAAATTTTAGCTTCCGAGGTACGCTATCATAGTTTGAACACTCTCGTTAATGGCGCACGCTCGGTCCCCTTTATCATTTTACTTGTGGCTATCATACCTTTTACCCGCTTCGTCGTAGGGAGCTCCATAGGCACCCATGCTGCAATGGTTCCCCTGACCATTGCTGCCATACCCTTTATGGCCCGTCTAATTGATGGAGTTCTTGCCGAATTACCTCCAGGTTTGATCGAGGCCATGCAGAGCATGGGTGCAAGCCCATTGCAAATCATTACTAAAGGGCTAGTTCCGGAGGCCTTGCCTGGGATTGTTAATGCAATCACCGTAACCTTAGTTAATCTGATTGGTTACTCTGCTATGGCTGGCACTGTTGGTGGCGGTGGATTGGGAGACCTAGCAATTAGATATGGTTATCAGCGTTTTGATGGAAAGGTCATGCTCATCACAGTCCTTGTTTTGATTGTGATGGTCCAAGGCGTTCAGTCCTGCGGTGATTTACTAGCTAAGAAGCTGCGTAAAGCTTAAAAGATATCCCCATCCTGCGGAAGGTCTTGAACCTTTGGGACCTCTTCAAGCGAAAGGTTGAAATAAAGAAAGCCCTTAGATCTACGGTAGACTTTAAGGCGAATCCTTTGCGAAGGCCGTTTCTGAGTTAGCAATCTTTGCATCATATTGAGATCAAAAACTTTCTTATTATCCAGCGACATGATTAGATCCCCAATGCGAAGACCTCCTTTATGGGCTGGGGCATCAATGATGAGGTTAGAGACGATAACCCCATAGACGCCAGACTGATTGACACTATGCTCAATATCATCTTGAGACAAGATGTTCTTGCCTACGATTCCAAGCCAAGGACGCTTTACCTTTCCGTATAAGCGTAAGTCACGCACCACCGACTTTACCAAGTTGATGGGGATGGCAAAGCCTATACCAGCACCTAGCGCACTGACAGCGGTGTTGATCCCAATAACCCGGCCCCTCACATCTAAGAGAGGGCCACCTGAATTCCCAGGGTGTATGGTGGCATCAGTCTGAAGGAAGTTGTCGTAAGGACCTGTCCCTATAACCCTGCCTTTTGCAGAAATGATACCGCTCGTAACCGTGTGTGAATACCCAAAAGGATTTCCGATCGCTAAGACCACATCCCCGATCTTTAGCGAGTTGCTATCTCCCCAAGTAAGAGGAGTGATTGCATGGTTAACTTTGACTTTGAGAAGAGCAAGATCTGTCTTCCGATCACTACCAACTACTTCTGCTTGGGTAATGAGTTTATTGTGAGCAAACAAGACCTCAATTTTATTGGCATCCTTTATAACATGATAATTGGTCACAATGTGGCCTTGCCGATTTATGATCACACCTGAGCCCAAAGATGTGGTACTCCCACCTTGAGGGACCCGACCATTCAAGAAGAATTGATAAAGATCTAAAGCTGGTTCTTTTCTCACATAAGTTTTGGTACGGATGTTAACGACACCAGGTATCGAGCGCTCTGCAATTTGGGAAAAAGATTGCAGAATTTTAGCTTCCGATTGACAAATATGGTCTAATAGGAAGTAACAAAGGATCAGGAATTTTGTAATTTTTCTTAAAGGCGCATGCATTAGCAGCACTTTTTTTTACTTTATTTTAAGACAGTACCTATAAAAAATTCTATCTCATTCACCCTCAGGGCAATAGGGAGCTTACTGCCCATTAAGGGAGTCCGAAGACTGAGGGAGCCTATTTGGCGGCAAGTTAATGATTGTAATTGTTATGGCTTGATGCTTAATTAGTGCCTCAAAAGGAGACTGTATTTTATGTCAAAAATTGGTAGATACCTTAGACTTTCTGTAATTAGCATGGCTTTTTTAGCAGTATTAGGGGTTTCCGGTGTCTGTGGAATGCTCGGGGTTGTGGTTTGGCAAGTTATTTATGGCGACCATACAGAACTGCAGAAAAGTACCATCCTCGCAAAAATAAAAGAAGAAACCACCCTTTACTATCTCGATGAAAGCACCAGAATAGGCAGCATATTTGAGTCCAGGCATAGGCGGTATGTTCCTATCGATGAAATGCCAGCACATATGATCAATGCGATCGTTGCTGCCGAAGATAAAAATTTTTACGAGCATTTTGGTATCGACCCCCTCGCAACAGGCAAGGCTGCAGCCGAAGGGATTTTGAGTGGTGGGCGTTTTAGGCGTGGAGGCTCCACCATCACCCAGCAAACCGTCAAAAATATTATTGATGATTGGGAAGCTTCGTTTTCTCGAAAATTCCGAGAAATGATCAAGGCGCTACAACTCGAGCGGCTCTATGATAAGCGTCAGATTCTTGAGTTCTACCTGAATCAGTTCCACGTTGCCGGCAATGGCAACGGAGTCGGGATTGCTGCACGCTACTATTTCAACAAAGACGTCATGGACCTCAACTTGGTGGAAGCAGCTTTCATTGCTGGCTCTGTCAAAGGTCCAGGCAAATATAACCCATTTATCAAATACACGAAAAAAACAAGAGAAAAAGCCAAGGAACACGCCCATGAACGAAAGAACTATGTTTTAGGGCGTATGTTTGAACAAAACTGGATTTCTGCAGAAGAGTATGATGAAGCCATCAATGCTGAAATCCCCTTTAATAAAGGTGAGTTCCGTACGGCAGAGGTTGCTCTAGTTGAGTTGGTGCGAACCCAGTTGGAAAAGCCCGAGGTTTTGGAAGCCTTAGGCATCAAAAACCCCGACGAGCTGAACATTGCGGGTATGAAGGTCTATACGACCATCGACTCAGAGATGCAAAAGAACGCTCAGCTAGCTATGAGAAAAAACTTATCTCGGCTAGAGACTATTTTGTCCGGATTTAAGCCTGAGCCACCAGAACGCTATAAACCCAAGCGTGACTTAAAGGTCAATCGCTTTGAGTATGGCAAGGTTATTGCTGTCGAAGGCAGCAACATCAATGATTACAAGATTAAGGTTTCATTTGGACTTCCTGTTGGAACCATCTCCAATGCCTCGCTCGTCCGCTATGCAAAGCTACTGGATCTAGCTGTGGGAAAAGGGCATAAATTCTACTTAAAAGAAATCATCAAGCAGATCAGACCAGGAGATATCCTTTTTGTTCAGGTGATGGACTACGATAAGGAAAACAATGAAGCAGTCCTAGAATTACAGAAAAGACCAAAGATTAGCGGGGGCATGATTGCTCTTGACAAGGGCGAAGTTAGGGCTGTGGTTTCTGGCTTTGATACCCTCGGATTCAACCGAGCCATGTACGCTAAAAGGCAACCAGGCTCACTGTTTAAGGCACCCATTTACTTCGCCGCACTACAACTTGGTTGGTCCATGCTAGATCGGATAGAGAACGTTCGTCAGATTTTTCCTTACCAGGGACAGTTTTATTACCCTAGACCTGACCACAAAAGCCCATACCAAAGCACCTCAATGATGTGGGCTGGAATCATGTCAGAAAACCTGGCATCGGTAGCCCTTGGCTCTCGGCTTTTGGAAAAAATAAACTTTGAACAGTTCAAACAGCTGCTCGATAGCTTAGGCTTAATGCCTCAACAAGGGGAAAGCTCCAGAGACTATCATTATCGCGTATCGAGAGAAATCGGTGTGTCCCTTGATAATGAAGGTATCAAAGCCTACCAACTTACAAATGCGATTGATGACATCGCACCTGACCTTATTTTTGCTGGGAGGCAATCTTTACTCAGTCGCTTGAAGCTGATGTGGTACGGGACCGGTTACTTAGCTGAATCCGTTGTGCTGAGGAACTCGGACCCCAAGGAAATTCCTGAGCATGAGATAAAAATAAGACTCCGTCTACTATCGAACAATTTTCAACGTATGAAAATATTGAGCGCAATGCTTAGGCAAGACTGGCAAAATATCCAAATATCCATTCAAAACCATGGCCTTGAGAGATCCTTTAATGAGCCAAGAATCAGAACACTCATTGACCGCTTTAGGGTCCAGTCAAGCCCAAGCATGAAGCCCGAGCTGGGCTACCTTCCGCTTCTGGAAGAAGAGGAAGAGATAGATATTGTGAATGAAATCCCGATTCAGGAAGTCGGCGGACGTCCATTAAATATTTTGGATGTTCAGGCTATCTGGGGAGGTGAAAGTGCCTATGGATCGATGAACTCTGCCGGTATAAACCTGGATGATGTGAAGCTAGCCGGCTATTTAGATGCCCAAATATTCCGTAAACTTGAAGAAGCAGTCGAGCAAAGAACTCGGACTGCTATGGCCCACCAAGACCCATACCTTTTGGGGCGCTACTTCCAGCATCATGATTTTAAAATCGGCTTAGGCTTATATTATGTCGTCAAGCTTAGCGAAGCAGCTGGTATTTATTCGAAACTAGAGCCAGTTCTATCTTTCCCGCTTGGCTCCAACGACGTGTCAGCTAGTGAGGTTGCAAAACTCTATCAGACCTTTATTTCTGGCAAAACCTACCGTTTCTACAAGGACGGCCCTGACAACCAAATCAGCTTTATTAGGCGCATTGAAGATCGATCGGGCAAGGTCTTGTACCAACCAATCGCAGAAGAGCATCAATTGGTTGATCCCGTCTTTGCACTTCAAATGGGTGAAATACTCCGGAAAACTGTGACTCACGGCACAGGAAGGCGCGCAAGGGGCGAGCTTTATATCACTATGGACCAAGAAGAGGGTAGCCCAAAACCAAAGGCTAAGAAGGGCGAAAAGAGAGTCCGGATTCCTGCATTTGGCAAAACAGGGACCACGAATGATTACATGACAAGTTATTTTGCTGGCTTTATCCCTTACCCAACTCGCTACGGTGAGGCGCTTGATACCAAGAATAGTTATGTAATTTCAGCTTATGTAGGCTACGACTTCAATAAGGTTATGCGCCGCGGAAGACAAAGAATATATGGAGGTTCTGGCGCACTACCGATGTGGACAGACTTTGCAAAAAATATTCTTGAGACCCAAGACTATAAGAGCAGCCTAGATCCACTGGACCTTAAGGTCATAGCAAGTAAAGAGTGGCCACTATCCTATAATATGAACCTAAGCACCCCTCTTTTAATAGACCTTCCCCGTGGACTAATTTTAAGAACCAGTAAAAGGGATGATTTCGAGGTTTGGCAAACGACTGATATTGCCTCAACGGGTGAAACGTACCAAGATTTGTTTGCTCTAGGGAGTAGCGTAAAATCGGTAGTTTATGTGCCTACGGATAGTCAGGACAATGCTTGGCAACCTCTACGCTTGTTTGGACCTTACCAACCACACCCTAAACCAGACCAATCTAATCTAGAAAAAAATAGGCCAACAAACGAAGTTTCAAAAGTAAGCTCTGCTTCCCGAGCAGAATTGGACGATTCTAAGCTTCCATCCCAGGATGCTACGGAATTTAGCGAAGCTGAAGAGGTACAAGCTGCAAGAAAAAATGATTCTGGTGGGCCAATTTTTTCAGATGAGCCCATTGAAGAAGAGGATCTTTAGGGAAATCTACCGCAACCAATAGAAGGATCCCCTTTCCCTGCTTTTTCATAGGACGCCTGCCCATAGCATCTAGGGCTTGCTTCCCTCACTCGCTCACCGTTACGCCAACAGTATCTTCACCGACGATCTCTCTGTTGCATTGAAAATAAACAGTTCATTGATGAACATTGCCACGAAACTAAGGTTTGCTTTATGTGGAAACAAGACTTTCGGACAAGCTATTTTAGCTTTGGGAGCTTCATAAGGAAGGAAGGGGGAGCAGAATTAGCTTCTGCTCTGATTACTGCTGAAGCTGTGGGCGTTGAGGCAAGCCAACATCAGCAGTTCCAAGCCAATACTTCCAGCCCTGCCAGCCTTTTACCTTATAGATTCCATCAGGGTGTGCAGGAATATTCGCTGGTTTTGGCGTCATGTGAGGTATTTCACCTTTCACATAAGAGCGCCACTCTTTTCTAGTTTTTAGATTCAAAGAAACGGCAAACTTTCTCGCTTCTACGAAAGGAAGGTATCCCTTAGGAGCAACATACTCTGTTGCAACCTGCTCCTCAGATCCCGCTTTACTACTTTCAACACCTACGCTACTTACGACAGCAACTGGTGTTCCGCCTTCTACAACATGGCTATTTTGTTGTGTTTCTTCCATAGTCTCTCATTCCTTAGTTCAAATAGTTCCACAGGGATCGCGATCCCGCGGTAAACTGTGTATCAAACATCTCATGGCCCTGCAAGCCATGAGAGACCTCCCTTTTCTACTATCTTGAAATGTTGTACCTTTCTCACCATGAAAGCACAAAGTTTAAGATAGTTTTTGAACATTCTTTTTGTAGCAACTCTAACGATTATGGGGAAATCACCAAATCTGAGCTACTATTCTGGTTAACCTTATCTCATCGATTGCATGAGACTTTAATTAACGATACTTTCAGATTGAGTAAAAATATTGCTAGTAGCTAGTCGTATGTGAGCAAAATACAGGACTTAATAAAATGCAAATATGTTGATTTCAGAAGTTGCTATTAAGTTCACTTTACACTCGTCTACAAGCAAGAATACTCTTACGATAGAAATAAATATCAACTAGATATTCTACCTTTTTTGCACCAATAACTGTAGCAACGACGCTCACAAATGTATCTTGTTGACCGATGATAGAGCTACCAATTAATATCAATCCTATTCATAATATCTCTACATGTGTTTATATCATAAGTGCCGATCTTGGCAAGATAAATAAACAAGAAATTCAAATTTAAGGCTCCTCCATCTAGTGAACAAGAAAGCTTATTCGGAAAAGCCTATGATAAATCGAAAAAGCTAAAATATTATATTTTATACTGGGTAACACATTGTCCCAGAAACCTAGGCTTTTTTAGAAAAGGTACGCAAATTTAAAGAAAATATAAAATTTTTAAAAATATGATATAATTTAAAAAAACAAAGTCATATTAAGCGGTATTTATAATGATCTTTGAACTATATTTGTAAAAAACAAATAATAGAGATGATGCTCGAGGAGGAAAGATCGTCGTAAAAATCAAATAAAACACCAAAATTGCAAGCTTAATCTTCAGTCATTTAAGGTCTAAAAATATGCTTAAAAATTTGTTTAGTTTCTTACATTTTTACTTATTATGGACTCTAACATCAGCATGCACCCACAAGGAATTCTACGAAGACGTGAAGACAAGTCCGGTTGAAACGATCAGTGCGGATGAAAAATCCTGCTTATCAAAAGGTTTCAGATGGTATTGGGAAAATTCGCAAGGATGCCTAGAAAAGAATTTCATTCAGTATTGCGAAGAAGAAAACCAGCTACCTGAGCAAACGAAATTAACCATAACGGTGATTAAAAATGAAACTGGCAAACAAGACTGTAAAGAAGTAGATGCAGAGTTAAAAGCACAGACAGGCTTGTACCTAAACGGACTTGGTTTAGAGGATATTTACCCCCTTATTGGCTTAACCCACTTAAGCATTTTGAGACTCGATGCCAACAAAATATCTGACTTATATCCTTTATCGAAGCTTGCAAAGTTAAGGGTCTTGCGCCTGGATAACAACAATATATCTAAAATTAATCACCTTTCGTCATTGAAGGAGATCGTGGTTTTAAGGTTAGATCAGAACAAAATTTCAAATTTATTTCCTCTATCTAATTTGAATAAGGTCGCTCAAATAAACTTAAGTTCAAATAAAATAAAGTCAATAGAGCCCCTAGCAAATCTTAGTAAACTAAGAAAAATAGGCCTCAAAAAAAACAATGTTCAAAATGTCTTACCATTATCCGATCTTGAGTACCTCGAGTACATCGACCTTGATGACAACCCAATCTCTGGAGATAATTTCCCTGTAAACGACCGAAACTGCCCGACTGCTTTCGGAGTTGCACCAGCAATAAAGGTTTTTTGCCAGAAATTACGAAAGCAAACAGACCATTCATGATTTAATTCACCTCCCTAGGAAGGGAGAGGAGGGCAAAAGGGTGGCTAAGTGTGGAGTCGGACGAGGCAGCTAGTTGAGGAAAGAATCTTCTTTACTCAAATATAAGTCTCTAATTTCTGAAGTCAAGGTGCCACAAGAAACTCGCATAAATTAGGTAACCACCATGGATAGATTGATCGAAATAATTAGCCACTATAGGCTCATCATCAGAATTCAAATTAATAATGAATTCGAGAGCATCTGCCCCTAAAAGGCATAAAATCAAAATTTCATGATGAGCGCTAATAAAAGTGCTGTCTGGAGACAGGCTAGATTAAAGATAGTTTAAGCCTACGCAGTCCTTCTTCAGTCGAAACTTTGACTTTGTAAGAAAAGTCGCGTTTTGCACCATCGTGGCTAAAATAATGAGACTTACTCAACTGCAAAGCCAAGAACCTAGTCATAGGAGGATCGCGATGGAAGGCACCAATGGCTTTGTAGATACCTTCGAAGAGGAAGCCTACCCCAAAGGCCAATGGAAACGGGATACTCTTTGATTGTAAAGGTTTTTGCCCTCCTGCCACTAAAAGCTGATCGATAAAGGTCCACAGCTTCACTGGCCTTTCTTGACCGAGAAAATAAGCCTTCCCACCCAAACCAGTGTTCACCTCCATCGCTTTTAAGGCGTCGAGATGAGCGTTTGCAGCGTTTTCAACATATATCACATCAACAAGATTGCTAAGCTTTCCCACCCGAAATAGCTTACCTTCTTTGGAGCGTTGCAATAGCCGAGGAAGAAAATGAGGATCGTCGGGACCCCAGATTAAGTGGGGCCTGAGTGCAATCGTTTGCATGCCCTCGGAGTTTGCTGCCAAGACAGCCTCTTCAGCTAGTCGCTTGGAATAAGAATATGAGCAAAAAAACTTTTTCGCATAAGGAATCTTGTCCCCTAGGCCATTAATATCTCTACCATCAAATGCAACACTAGGTGAGCTGGTATAAATAAGACGCTTTATTTTCAAGCTTCTTGCAGCCTCAATAATATTAAGGGTGCCATAATAATTGGTGTTTAAATAATCCTTCTGCTTGCCCCAGATTCCAGCTAGAGCTGCCGTATGTATGATACTGTCACAACCAGTGGCTGCTTCGAGAACCTCGTTTAAGTTTCCTAGGTCCCCTTGGTAAGACGTCACACCCAGCTCTTCTAAAAAAGGGTATTTCTTTCTCGAGAAGCTCACAACCCGATAACCACGATCAAGCAAAGCCTTTGCAATATAGCGGCCTAAAAAACCACCACCACCTGTCAATAAAACCTTAGATCCGTTCTTTGCGTTCACAAGCTTAAATCCTGATGTTGTTTAAAGTGTTCCCCAAGAGCACTTCGATCAATCTTAATATTGTGCCTTGGGTCTACCGGAAAACTCTTATGAAGAAAGAAAGTATCGATTGCCTTTGTATGCTGGTAAGACTTTGCTAAGGTCAATAGCTCATCTCTAAACATTTGCTTCTTTTTTCTTCTGAGACAACATTTTTGATCTTTTCTCTCAACCACTAAAGCTGGCTTAGCACCATGATCGTTCGCTCCGAGGCTAATCAATGCAGTTCGTTTTACGTCAGGGTGCTGATTAAATATTGCCTCGCATGGGACCGAGTAATATGGGGCGGCTTCACCAGTAATCTGGTGAGCTTTTCGGCCACAAAACCAAAGCATACCCTGAGCATCAAAATAACCCAAATCACCCATGCGGTGCCACAAACGTCCTGTTTCGTGATCCTTTATCTTTGCGAGAGCCGTTTGGGTTTCCAATTCAAAATACCGTGGAGTCACCTGCTTGCCAGCAACAATGATTTCTCCTATTTGTCCTGGTTCTAGTATGCGACACCCATTGATATCTTCGATGGGATGATTTGTTTGTGCGATGACCCGAACCTCTGTCTCAGGTGCTGGGTAACCTACACAGGTTCCCTTTCCCTCTTTAGATTGATGAAGGGTTTTTTCGATAACCTCATCTCCACCAATAGTCGTGACTGGTAGACATTCGGTTGCACCATAGGGGGTATGTGTTTTGCCATTTACGAGTATCTGCTGAAAGTCTGCTAAAATTCTAGGGGGCACGGGCGCTCCAAACATCATCAAATGCTTAACAGACGGCAGTTTCAGCTCACCTTTCTTGCAATGTGCTGCAAGCCTTTCCCAAATTGCCGGAGACCCTCCCATGGTCGTGACCCCCTGATCTCTAATCACCTCATACAGTTTTTTTGGATCACACTTTGAAGGTTTGCTCGGATTCATAGGAGGGATCACACTGGTCACCCCCATAGCCATGGTCATTAAACAGAACAGAGGAAATCCTGGCATATCAACATCATGCTCATTCATAGCAAACAGTTGCTTTAGAAGCCTGATCTGGGTTGCAAAAATTCCATGAGTGTAACAAACACCTTTAGGCTTTCCAGTTCCACCTGAGGTAAACAATATTGCAGCTAAGTCATCCGATTTAGCTGCAAAGGTAGGGAATGGATTTGAGGCATACCTGCGCCCCTTTTTAAGGAGGGACCTCAAGCTTTTGGTAGAGAAGCTATAGCGGCCTGTTGTGATCGTGGTCTTTACAGTCTTGAAGGCTTCTGGGTAGAGCCTCCTCATACCATGCACAACCGGCTCGGCAATCAACAGCTTAGGCTTAACTTCAGTAATTGCGGTTAGTAGATTCGTCTTACCCATCCCAGGATCAATCATCACGGGTATCGCACCAATTTTAAACAGTGCAAAAACCACCAATGGGAACTCTAAGGAAGGCTTTACAAACAACAGGACAAGATCACCTTTTTCGACCCCTAGCTTCCTGAAGCTATATGCAAGCGCTTCAGCATCATCTTCGATGGATTCATAAGTGTAATGTGTATAAGTATATCTGCGGTATAGGTCTCTACCATTTGGAAAAATAACAGCTTTTTTATAGGGATTTTTTTTCGCCTGCGCTTTAATGAGTTCTACGATGTTCATCTTTGCTTAAAAACCTCTCCATTGCAGCGAGCACCTCTTGGGTCTCATCTTCAAGTAAATAATGGCCCCCTTCAGGAAATACAATGGATTCAGCATTTGGGAAAAGGTTTTTCCATCTTTCCAAAAAACCTTTATGAAAACAAAAGTCCTGAGCACCCCATAAAAATTGCATGGGACTCCGAATATTTTTTAACCCTTGTTCAATCGTCTGGATGGTTTTGTAACTTGTGTGATTTGAAAAATAGGGTATATCCTGAACAAACCGCGCGATTCCAATACGATTTTTATAATTGTCATAGGGAGCAAGCAGACCTTTTTTAACCTGTGGATCAAGGCCTTTACTGGTAGCCATGTAGGCTGCTGCCAAAGCAAAAGCATTAAATCTACGCATGAGCATTTCACCAAGCACTGGAGTCTTACAGATGCTAATGCGTTTTGGAATGTCTCTAGACAGAAAAGCCGCAGAGTTCATTACCGTTATCTTGTCAATCTTTTCAGGATGTTTGACCGCATAGCCCATGCCAATAGCCCCTCCCCAATCGTGGAGTAGCAGGGAGGCTTTTTTGACCTTCAAACCATCAATCAATGCCTCAAAATTTTGAATATGATTGTGGAGGCTGTATTCATAATCTTGAGGACGGTCCGATAATCCACACCCTAGATGATCCAGAGCAATCACCCGCATTTTTGAGCGAAAGTGCTTTACGACGTTGCGAAAGTAGAAAGACCAGGTTGGGTTTCCATGCACGCAAATGAGCACATCACCCTTTCCTTCATCAATATAATTGAGTTTAAGGGCTTTAGGTTCAGACTGCTGATTTAGCAAGAAGGACTTCGGTTTAAAGGGAAGAGCTTCTTTTGCATTTAAGTGCATCACCATTCAACTCCGAGCATCATACAGTTTAAGCCAGAGCCAATTCCAAGAAGTGCCAAGCGATTTCCACGCTTGAAGGTACCCTTTTCTTCTTGCAACGACAGGGAGAGAGGTGCTGCTACGGTGCCAGTATTTCCTAAATTTGGTAGATCGAAGAATGTTTTACCTTCATCAAGTCCAAGTAAATTAAAAACTTTGGATTGATGGGAGCGGCTTACTTGGTGATTGAGAATATAGTCAGGAGTGCTTTCATCCCAATCCATATGTTTTTTGAAATACTCCCAGGTAATCTGAGACAGAGCGAGCCCAGATTTCATTAAGCCGCTTGTATCAGTAACCATACTCTGGTGGTAACAATTTCCATGCCCCTCACAGAGGTTGTAAGCATCGTGATCAGTTTGAGAGACGCCTCCTAACAAAAAATGCTTGTTACGGCTTACATCTTTGTGTTGAAGGACAAACGCTACAGCCCCTGAGCCGAGGGTCAAGCTCGCCATAGACTTCCTAATGTTGGCATTATCCTGATTTTCGAGCAGGGCCTTGATGGTATCTTCATAAATGGGAGCTGAGTTTTCGCCCGTCACAATTAAAGCTGTTTTTATTTGACCGAGTTCGATCATATTAGCGGCGACCATCATACCATTTAAAAACCCAAGGCATGCATTTGAAAGGTCAAAAGCCATGCAGTGGGGAGGCAAATTCAGTGCATGATGAACCACATTTGCGGTAGAAGGCTCAGACGCATCACGGCAGACTCCCGTATGCATGACCAGCTCCACCTCCTGCGGGTCTACATTTGCTCTTTTTAGGGCAGCTTTTCCCGCCACAGAAGCCACAGAGGAAGGTTTTGTGCCAACTGGCCAAACTCTTCGTGATTGAATCCCAGTGAGTAGCTCTAAGTACCCGGGTTGAAGGGAATACTTGTCCCACAATGGCTTTAAGCGGGTCTCAATTTCTTCGGAAGTTAACTCCTGCTTAGGTAAAAAATGTCCGGTTGATTCGATACATACATTGCGATATCTCATAGAGTCACTCCGAAAACGCCTTCAAATGCTAGCATGCAAAAAATTAAGATACTTGGTTTCTATCCAATCCCATTAAATCCTGTGATACTTTTTTACACTGGATCAGACTTCAGGGAAAAAGCAATACTGTTATAGTGGTTCGAGCCAAATTCTGTAATCTTTATTTTTTTCGCGATGGAATCTGGTTCAATTACTATACGTAAGAAGCTATAAAATTATAGAAAATAATTTTGACTATTGATATCTTATGAAGATTAGCTATAAAATTCGAATCGCACGAATATGGCCATTTAGAGTGCTCAATCTCAGGAGGGTCGAAGCGTTGGATCGGAATTTTGCATTAGAGTTCGCGCGAGTTAGTGAGGCAGCGGCATTAGCGTCCTCAAGGTTCATGGGGCGTGGTAATGAAAAAGCAGCTGACCATGCAGCTGTTGAGGCGATGAGAAAAGCATTTGACTCCATAGATTTCGATGGAACAGTGAAAATAGGTGAAGGTGAGCGCGATGAAGCTCCCATGCTGTACATAGGTGAGAAAGTAGGAAGGGGCGGTGGCCCTAAGCTAGACCTAGCAGTAGACCCTTTAGAAGGGACCACAATCACAGCTAAAGGTGGACCCAATGCTCTTTCAGTGATTGCCATTGCAACTGAGGGAAATTTTCTCCATGCACCAGACGTATACATGGAAAAAATAGCCGTAGGCCCCGAAGCGGTCGATGCCATCGACTTAACTGCAAGTGCAACTGAAAACCTCAGAAATGTCGCGAAGGCTAAGAAATGCAATGTTAGCGACTTGACCGTGACCCTACTAGATAGGCCGCGCCACGAGGAGTTGATTCGAGAAATTCGGGAAACAGGAGCCCGTATCTGGATGATTGGAGATGGCGATGTCCAGGCTGCTATAGCTGCTGGCATGCCCGACACAGGCGTAGATATCCTTATAGGAGAAGGTGGAGCACCAGAAGGGGTGATTGCTGCTGCTGCATTGAAGTGCATTGGGGGCAGCCTCCAAGGTCGGCTTAAGTTTAAAACTCAAGAACAAAAGGACCGTGCTAAATCCATGGGCATTAATGACTTGGATAAGGTCTATGTCCGTGATGAGCTAGCAAATGGGCATGTGATGTTCTGTGCCACAGGGGTTACCGATGGCTCCATGCTCCGTGGGGTAAAATTCAGAGGAGGGAGTGCCACGACTCATTCGATGGTTATGAGGTCTGAGACAGGCACCCTACGATTTATCGAAGCTTATCATGATTTCACCCGTAAGCCAGTTTTCTAGTCGAACTTCAAAACCCCTTAGGCTTTCAACTTACAAACTCACTAGCACATGATTATTTAAAGACTTGCGGGCAAGTTGCCTGTATAAGTATGCATAAAAGAATCTAAGAGTATTAAACTCTAGGTAAGAGCTATGACTGAGATCGATTTAAATCACTACCCTTTAAATGCCAATGTGCGAATTTTACTCACGCTAGGCATGTGTCAACTCGTTGTCTCTGCAAAAGGACGTTCCATTAATGAACTTGGGATGAATGCAATCATCGACCTTAGCACTGCGGAGAATGAAAATTCTCCTTCAGAGTGGCAGTCCCTTATGGAGTCCTTCCAAAGTTGTATGGTACAAATTGAAAGCGACTTTGTGACCGACCCCGTTCAGGTCGAATGCTACCTCGAGCAAACGCTCATTTATGGCAATGTGGTCGAATTAAACCTATCCTTTTTTGACAACAGCTTACCCATCTTAAATGACCTCACATCTCAGATCAGAAATCAATGGAAAGAGCATAAGAATCATAGCCCTATTAGAGAAAGCCCTCTCAAAATCAAAAAAGCCAAGAAACGATTCTAACTAGTGAGCATCCGGAAATGAAATTTCCGGCTAATGCGAACTATCCTGAGCTCAGTGACTTCAGTCGCTTAGCGAATGGATCTCCTTCATTAAGGGACAGAAAACACTTTTCCCGGATGAGAACTAACTAGCCTTTAAGTATAGGCTGTAATCAAGGAGGGTCCGGTTTCTGGTGTCATCCATCGCTCTCAATTGCTTGACGATCGTAGCATGATCAGCTCCAAATAGCTGCCTCTCATGCTGATCAAAAATGTTAATATACCCTGGTTTGGCGTTTGTCTCGATAATAAATGCTTTTCCTTCTTGATCAAAAACGATGTCACATCCAAGCTCAGCAAAGGTTTTACCATGAGAAGGCTCCTCTAAGGAGCTGTGAGCTGCAAGGGCCAGTTGAAAAGCAGACTGCAACAAATTTTCAGCATCTTCTCCCACTAATTCTGAAATTAATGAAATTGGTGCAAAGTAACCTCCTTGGCTAATATTTCCTCCAACCCTCAAAAACGCCCCCGTCACCTTAATTTCGTTAGATCCGTCCCTTTGGGTGGTGACTCTAAGGTCAAAGGACTTACCCCTTAGACAAATACCACTTATGCCCTGCTGTACAGTATAGTCATGATGATATTGATCGAAGTATAAATCAATGATGGTCTGTATCAAGTCGAACATTTCTATAGTATCAAGGTCTTCAAAACGAACTCTCATATATGTCGAAACATCCGAAATAGGCTCATAGATTCCATCTTTAAATAATTCAGCCTCCTTTGGCAAGTTGACTGTTAGTTTGTAGCTTGTGACTCCCTTCTCAACGATCATAATTCCTTTGCCACCACTGCCATAATTTGGCTTAATGAAAACACGACCAAACTTATTCAAAAGGTACGCTAGGTTTTTTGGAGAAAAATCTTTGGTTTCAGGGTGGTTTAGGCCTTCTTGGTGCATAGCTGCGGCAAAAGACCTTTTACTAGATACCTTGGTGACTAAGCTCGGATGATTCACAAAGGGTATGCCTTGCCTTCTGAGCCTGCGCTTCAGCAATTGGGCCTGCTTTCTGACAGAGCGTTTCTTATTTTTTAAAAAGCTATAGTCATAAATTATATCCGGCATGGGGGCTTGCTTAACTCGTTTCCATTTGATTTTCCCTGACTCTTGCCTCAGTATATAAACATCTCGTAAAGATTGATTCAATAAATCCACCGTTGAAGTATGGTGAATATTGTATACTAAAAGATTCGATTCTTTTGCCAATAAATGCAGGTCAGACCTACTTTCCCTCGCCGCAAGGACCCCAATGATATTTCGAAAATCCTCAGATTCAATTCGTTCTATATCTTGATAAGAAGCATACAAATAGTTGCTAAGAAATAAAACAGCAATCACAGTAGCTCTTTTCATCGACCCAACCTTTCTTTTTGTTTTTTCAAACAGTTTATGGACTAGCAACGTAATGTCAATTGAGAATAAAAAAAAAAGAATCAAGTGAATGAGTCAGAATCATTAATGTGGAAATTACGTTGCAAGATTTTTGACCTTAGGAATCAAAAATGATAATTTGTGAGAGACTTGGCAGGATATTAACCAATGAGAGCCTGGGATCGGTTCTCATGGATAGGGAAATCTAAGAAACATTTTTATAGTGTCTTAAGCCTTGCAAATCATCGAATAAACACTTCCCAGTCCTAACCTTTTTTTCCAGTTCTTGATGGATTGCAGACACGGGCATATTTGCGGTATGAATCGTACGAATGATTTTCTCAACATCATAGTAGTACATTTTCAATGTATTATAAATGTAAGCACGATCTTGATCGGTGATTTCAGTGGTTCTTTCTGACTTATGCAGCTTCACTGCATTTTCGACCTTTTCCAATAAATCTTCTCTGTCAAACGGCTTCTCAATTAAGTTGTATGCGCCTGCATGAAAAGCCTCACGAATAATCTTATCGTTAGCATTGCCTGTTACAAATAGAAATGGAATTGCAATATGCTTTTTCTTAAATTCGTGAAGTAATGCTAAACCGTTGATGAGGGGCATCAAGATATCGCAAATAACCACATCATAGTTATTACGCTTCACCATTTGAAAAGCAGTGAATCCATCACCAGCATAATCAATTTCTAAGTAGTCTTCTAAAGACAACTGAACGATTTGATAGAATTCATAATTGTCATCTACAAGAAGCACCTTGTATTTCTTTGGTGCATCACCACTTGATTTCTTATCTTCTGTAGCAGTTTTATTTTCGTCTTCTTTCATGTTCCCACCATAGCTCAAAAAATCAATTAAACACAAAGCAAGTGAAGTTTTTTACTTACATAGATATATATCTCCAAAACGCAAATAAAACTTGAGCACTTTTGTTTTTTTTTAAATCTTATCACAATTCCTCTGGGCACTAGGCCTAATCACCTGAATTAATGGTGTTTTGATAAATATGTTTCTGACATAGCATATAGTAAGAAAGCAGTATTTTTTTCCCAAAAAACTCAGATGGGTTTAATTAGTCGCTGTAGCGAAATATAAAACACCTTTATTTAAAGGCTTTTGACTTCATATAGCTCTTTACTTACTTTAACTCAATCTGGTTCAAAATCAGCTTTTTA
>JABSRF010000260.1 GCA_013215275.1 Oligoflexales bacterium
TATAGCATTCAATAACAAGTTTTAGTTTTACTTATACAAAGCTATTTTTGGTCTGGACAGTGGGGTCCACTTCACACAAACCTCGATAATTTTAGGAAATTTTCGAGGTTTAGTTGGTGAAAACTAGATAAAGAAGGTATTTATTTCGATTGAAAGTTGCCTTTTTCATCTTTTACCTCCCTCCCTTTGCTCACATAATCTAAAGGATTATGTGAGTTTTTTTATTAATCTATAAAATAATACTTTCCTTTCTTGACAAGAAACTTGCTTGCAAGTTAAAGATGTAGGACCCAATTTGGGCTACCATATGAGGAGCGACACTCAGATATCTTGCTATAGGCTTCCAATAGCCGATGAGAGCAAAGAGAAGGGGCGTGTTGCCGAAACAATAAGATGATTGGATATTTTATTGTTGGCCATGTAGGTTGAATCCTACTGGTTGTCACGGATAACCGTGGAGAGCGTATGGATCTATGACTATTCATGCCTTTTTTACAACTTTCTACGACCTTTCTCTAAAAACCCTATGGTATTCACGCTATCGATTGTGTAGTTGACGCATTTATTTTATGAGGCTTGATGGTTCATGGATGTTGGTTTTTTATCGTTGCTGCCACCACTTGTTGTGCTGCTTCTTGGTTATTTAACAAGACGAGTTTTGTTTTCTTTAAGCTGCGGGGTATTCATAGCAGCTTTTATTGCTAAACAGTTTGACCTGAGTGAGTCTGTTTGGTTTGGTTTGGTGCAGTTTTGGAATGTACTTGAGCTTGCCACGTTCTTTAATCCGCAAACGTTTTGGGAAAGTTGGAATGCTTTTATTTGCATATTCTTAATGATGCTTGGGGTATTTATCACTTTAATTCATCATTGTGGAGGTGCCTATGCTTATGAAGCGTTCATAAAAAAGAAGCTTAATAGCAAGAAACAAGTCGAGGCTTCCTCCCTGTTATTGTCGAAGAGTCTTTGTATTGATGATTACTTTAGCAGTTTGACAGTTGGTTCGGTTATGCACCCGATAACTGATTCATACCGGATACCAAGAGCAAAGCTTGCTTTTCTAGTGGACTCTTTGGCTGCCCCTCTCACGGTCTTGTGCCCTGTGTCCAGCTGGGTTGCTGCGATCGTTGGGTTCTTGAGGGAAAATGGGGTTCATAGTCAAGCTACAGCACAAACTCAGATTGTCGCCTCACCCTTTGTTGCATACCTAAAGATGATTCCCTTCATTCTTTACTCTTTTATTATCATTATGGGCGCTTGGTATATCGTCCTTAAAGGAGTCTCGTTTGGGAGCATGGGTAAGCACGAAGACTGTGCTCGTAGAACTGGAAATGTTTTTAATGGCAAATCCTCCTCAGGAAAAAGCATAAAGAAGCCTTTGCATATGGACAAAATCGAACCGACCTTGCTTGATTTTTTTATCCCTATTGGAATGTTGGTGGCAGGCATTATTTCTGGGATTCTCTACTCAGGTGGATGGTCTCATTTGGGTGGAGATAAAGGAATGATCGACTCCCTAAGAGATGCCTCAGCAGCACACGGTTTGTTTATTGGCGGTAGTTTTTCGTTGCTTGGGACGCTGGCTTATTTTTTCTCAAAGGGTCGGTTAAAGCTGAGGGACTTACCTGGGCTTACTAAAGAAGGGTGCCTTTTAATGGGAACCTCTTGCATGGTCCTTATCCTGGCTTGGACCCTTGGGGGTATCCTTAAAAATGACCTTGCTACTGGTGAATACCTTGCAAGCGTTTTGATTGGAAAGGTTGCTCCTATGATGGTGCCTGCAATGTTTTTTTGCGCATCGGTCATCACGTCTTTTGCCATTGGCTCTGCTTGGGGCACTGCTGCGATCATGTTTCCTATCGGGATTCAGCTGGTCCTGGCAATGCTTGGTTTAGAGTTGCCAGCTTCTATTGATCAAGTTTCGTTGCTGTTTCCAACGTTAGGGGCAATTTTGTCAGGTTGTGTCGCCGGGGATCATATTTCACCGATTTCTGACACCACCATCATGACCTCCACGAGTACCGCTATGGAGCATACGGATCATGTGGAGACCCAGATGACCTATGCCTTGCCTTTGATTTTGGTGACCGCTTTGTCTTATATTTGTTTGGGATACTTAGTGCCTTATGGCACCTTGATTTCTTTTTGTGTGAGCTTGCTGGTAGCAGGCGTGATGATTGCTTGCGTCTTAACTCTTGGGGCAAAAGGAAGCTTCAGCTTTGGAGGCCTTATCCATAAGCTAAGCGCTGCCAAGCTGAAGGATTGAGCCGTTTTTTTAATTTGAGCTTAAAAACCGGTCAACCCACTCAAGCTTATAGCTCAGATTAGCTTTGCACCCTTTCTCAACTCCTGACACTTGATTTAATTCACTCCAGTCCGTCCATTCATAGTTTTGGCTTAGTGTAAATGTCTTGGAGAAGTTCACCACTTCATCAAAACTGCTACCAAAATCGTGTTCCCTAACATGACCTAGGATCTTCACGGTTTGCCCGGGTGATTGCTTCACCTCAACGAGGGTACTATGGTTGCTTTGACCGTATCCTAGGACCTGGCCTGGCTTTGCTTTTCTAGTCTCATCATTACAGAAAACAGATATCTCCTCACCATCTCCAACAGCAATCTTTAAACAGCTAGAAAATTCTCCTTCATCACCAAAGTCGCAGAAGCTGTTTTCTTTATCGATTGCAACTTCTTCCAAACTAACTTTGAGGGTCCAAACCATAGGATTATTGACGTTGGCTACAGGGGTGCATTCTCGTGCTTCATAATCTGTATTCAGTACCAATTTGATTTGGCTTGCGTCCTTCACATGCCTGACTGTGTACGAGATTGGAACACCAGGATTACCTTTGCTAAAGTTTGCACCATCTGCCATAAGCTGTTTTAGGTTTACGATCGTACCTCCTGTTTCTTCATCAGGGGTATTTAAAGCTTCAAGTGCATCCTCTGCATTGCCTCCAATAACATAGGCTTTTACTTGGCTTTCACTGAGGACCTTCTTGTTTTTAACTGCCAAATCTCCCCCAACAGTAACTCCGTATCCCTTAAAGCTTGCTTTGATTGCGGTTTCAAGGTCACTCATACTGGCATCACTTTCGAAAAGTAAAAATATTTTTCTACCATAAGAAACTGATGATATATACGCCAAGGGATTACCCTCGCCCATAAAGGCTGCTAATTCATTGGGGTCAACGCTTTCGTTAAAAAAGCCTTTTACCCCATTTTTAGGGGCATAAGCAATGGTGTAGTATTCTTGAGTAAAGTCTATCAAAATTCGGTTCTTAACTTCCTTGCTGTTAAATTTCAAACTGGTTTGAATGTCAAAATCAAAAGGGGTGTCAACGTGCAGACCAACCGCAACTGCCAACTGTTTGTTTGAATAAACCTGAGTGAGTTTGTAGTAAAACTTTGCGGGTGTATCGATATTAATATTGGTATTTAGGATCTCTTTGATCGCTTCAGTGGTTGATGCTAAAGAGGGCTCAGTGATGTTCTTAGAGAACACCCCCGTCGTGTCGGTGGCAATGGCCATGGTGATTGATCCCGTGCTTCGAGCTGATGTGGGCACTGGATTGAGGATGCCTTCCATTAAAGGTTTAGATTGGATCAGAGACCCAGGCCAGAGAGTGTCGGCAAATGGGTTAATAGCAACGAGTTGGTTGGGAGTTTTTGTTAAACTATACTTTTGCTTCGAGCATATAAACGCAACCCCATCGCTTTCAAATTCTTCAGATTTTGTGCAAAAGCCGTCATTGTCAGGAGCATCGTTCATCCCGCAAAGGGGGATATTACCTTCTTCTATGCTATCTTGCAAAATAAGGGCCGGAATTGAATCGATAGAATTTGCTAGCCCCAGGCCTTCATCGGAATCAGCTTGAGTGCCTGTGCTTTCTTGTTCGAGATGGTCTTCTTGGGAAGCGAGTGCTTCAGGCTCACTAGTCTTTTCTTCTCGTCCACCGTCATTAGTGATGATGACAGTTTGCTCTGTTTGATTTTCTCCTGCATTTTCGCTTTGGCTTTCCCTGACATCTTTTACCAAATTGTTACTAATCTTACTGATTTTTTGATTTGGATTCGTACCAATATCTCCACAAGATACTGATAGGATCCACAAAAATGGCAGTAAACGGCCCTTTGCATCCATGTGCTTCCCCTATTCCTCTATTTAGTGCTTTGCTCTCGTTTTGTGGTTACTTCACTAACCAAGAACCATGTCGGTTTTGGCACCCAGTACCTGGATAGCTGCCGGTGCTGATTCTGTCTTCTGCGTATTCTTTGTCGGCTTCTAAAGGGCCTAGAATTTGGTAAGATTTTGTTAAAGTGCTGAAATGCATCAACAAAAAGTAACTTAGAACTTTATACTAAACTTAATAAGATATTATACCGATAGGTAGTATATCGAATGCATGTGTGTTGTAATGATATAGCAAGGTAAAAGGTGTTGAATAACACATGATGTTATTCGGATATTGAGGAGGATACTATGAAGTACAGAGTGCGTCACTAGAGATATTGGTGCAGCTCTTACGAAGATGTTTTTCCTGAAAAGGAAAAAATGGAAGACGCTATTGTCGGGGGGCTGTTTGCCTTCGCTAGCTCAATTGCTCTACTTGCCGTAGTAAGCATGTTATTGAAGTAAGCCTCCCTATTCTACATTAAGATAGAGGGTAATGAGGGGTCGTTTCTTCAGCAATCTTAGAACTTTCGACTTTTGACTTTTCCAAGTCACTTTTATTTTCATCCAAATCAGTCATTTGTCCAAGAAACTCAGGTAGCTTTAAACCTGCGTTTGCTGATATTTCATGAAGCTGTGGAGCTACTTGCAAAAGATCCTTGACAAAATTGTTGGTCGTTCCCTTGCCATTTTCTTTACCGCCTTGATCCCAGACCGTAATCTTATCAATTTTGATCTTATCAAGCCCTTTGATTTGCTCTTTAATAATGTTTTCTGCTTTTTCGATCATTAACAAGGTCGCTGCAGTTTTACCATCCCCAGCAGCTTCAATCAGGTTTCGGTAACCTTCAGCCTTCGCATCTAACTTTGCCTTGATACCCTCAGCCTCAGCTCTTGCTTTAGAAAGAATAGCATCGGCTTCACCTTGGGCTTCAAACCTCGCTTGTTGAGCAGAAGCTGCGGCGAGAACTTCTGCTTTTTGCTTCTCAACTTCTACCTTGGCAAGCTCTTCCTTTCGCAACTTTGCGATCTCTTCCTGCTTTTGGGCATTGAAGACAAGCTCTTCGGCCTTAGCTTTGGCAACCTCACCACGTTGTCTTGAGTCTGCCTCTTCCTCAGCTAGATTTGCATTAAACTTAGCAACCTGAGTTCGACAGAATTATATCGCCAATTGCATATTCCTGTCTAAATATTGCTCAACTTCATGTGAAGTT
>JABSRF010000261.1 GCA_013215275.1 Oligoflexales bacterium
CAGAAAAAATCCAGCCAAAACGTGCTAAAGCGAATATTTGGGGGATTGGCGATTACATTTCGCTACAGCGACTAATTCACCTGGAAGCGCGATAGTACAAAAACTTAAGCAACGATTTTCTTACAAAAACCTTGCAGGAAAGCCTGCGGAGTTTCGAAGGGTACTAAAAAGTCCCATATTACAAGGATCATCATAACCTAAACGACATTTTTTGATGGAAACTTCTGTTGATCGTTTTTAACTTTTTCCTTACCTAGCAAAAATAGTGATGATTGCACTACTGTTATATGGTTTGAAACATCATGGCAAATAACCCTTAAAAGGTTCTCGTTTTTTACGAGGAGTGAGTTTAGTTTTGAAGTCCTTTCCTTCACTTTTTGTTCGAGTCGTTCATTCATGACCTGTAAGGTCACTAAGACAGACTTAAGTTCACTTATCATGCTGTTGATGTTTTTGACGACCACGTTGATTTCATCGTTGCGTGGCTTTCGTTGTAATTTAAGTGGTACATTTCCCTTACGAACATCAAGGCGTTGTAAGAATGAAGCAATGTTCTCTAAATGACGGGTGATGTAGTATCTTATTAAGAATAGAATAATGAAGGACACAATAAAGGTTTTGAGTCCTTGTCTTAGTAGTACTAATAAAATACGGTCGACCAACCTTTGCTGGACTGTGTGCAGTGACAAATGGATGTAGAAGTTACCAACTTTGTGTGAGGTGTTATTAGTTTGGTAAATTAAAGGTATTTTGTTTTCTATGACTTGTGATCCACTTCGATTGCCAACTGAATAGATCTCTTTATCATTTTCACGGAATATTCCAACAAACTGAACGTCAGAACTGTCTTGAATCCCGTGAAGAATATTTCTAATTTGCTTTTTGTCAAAGGTCCAAACACTGGTTGTCAACGTATTTATATGAGCTTTTTCAATAAGCTGGATGGACTCTTTGAGTTTTCCTAAGTCTTTTCTATAGTCAATATAGAGCTGGAAGCTCGTTGTTACCAAGGTCACAACTGAGCTACTTAGCAATATAAGAACAAGTAATTTTTTACCAAGTGACTCTTTCATAGAATCTCAATCGTTCGGTCTTATGCTAATGCGTATACTCTTTAACTCTATCGACGGTCTGGAATAAAATATTGAGTGGCTTGCTAGGTAATTTGTGGCTAGTTTGCTTGAAAAAAATTAAAATTTGAAAGGTTGTTTCTGAAGTAATCGGAGCTTAGCTGGATGTTAAAATGATCGTTCTTCTTGGGGAACAAGTCCTCTAATTCTTTTATAGTTTCGATGGTGATGCCCTGCTTAGTTGCATAAGCTCTTAATTGATTAATTGCACCCACCAGAGACCTTTGGGTTTCCCAAGCAGTTTCCTGATGGATAGCCAAGTGAAAATGAACCTTATCGTTTTTGAAGGGTTTTGTAGTGTTCACGATCTGAGTGAAACGATCTTTGATTTCTCCGCTGCTGATGTAGTGAGGAATCCCACCATTAAGGACCAGTTGGCCTAATGGTCCTGCCTCGGTTTGTGATAAAAACGGTTGAAATGGTGGCTTTATGGAGCCCCAGATGTTTTTCAACCATTTGAATAATGGATAGAAACGCAGTTTTCTTTCAGTTATATCAATTGCAACTGCGGATGAGTCGAACAAGATCCCTGACTGTCTAACAGCCTCCAAAACGTGAGGAGCAGCCATCCACCCCCCAGCCATAAATATACTAGGGCTGCTAATACCATGTTTGGAAAACAGTTTCTGACTATGTTTGATCATTTTGAGGATCTCTTCTTGGGTATAGATACTTAAGGGGACCTCATGGCCCCATTCATCGTTATCATTGGCAAGTTGATTTCCCCAGAATGTGGGCTGAGTGCGAAACAAGACCCCAGCATCCTGGGTAAAACTGCGCCATGGCTGTAAGTGAAGTCCGATAATATCATCTTTTCCTATCGTTTCTTTTATTTTTTGGAGTGTCTGTTCTTGGTTGACTCCAGGTTTAGTCAAGTATGCGGGGCTTAAAAATTGAATCACTTTGATGTTTGGTAGGTGCTGCCTAATTTCTTTTAGCGCTTGTAAATTATGCTTTACTAAATCCTGTCCTTCCCAAATGATACCAAGAGTTAAAGAAGCTTTTTTTTCCTGTTTGAAGTCACTAGTCGGGTTGAAATAAGCACCGTCACTTTGGGTGGCTTCCATCATCAAGGTAAAAAGAACAAAAACAAGCTTGTGCCTCATGAGAAGCCCCCATTTAGAAATGATTTCCAATAGTTTCCAAGTAGGGACCTTATCGAGCAAGGAAACACATTAATTAATATGCAGCTCTTGCCCATCATTCCTATGCATAAATATCTTAGGCAAAATCAGAAATTAAAGAGGCTTGCTAAATCTTCTGATAAGAAAAACAGCAAAGAGTGGGAAAGTAAACAGTAATAGTAAACTTAAGGAGTTCAGGGGGGCAGACTGAGACAGACCAATGGACCCACAACTAAAGAAGCCATTGTCAGAGCTTGAATTATTTCTTGGTGCATCTAGAGTTATATTTTCAGAACGTGGCCCGTCGCCCGGTGCAAACCAAGTATTGGAATTATTGCAGTCCACTCCTTGTAGGAAAAAAGAAAGACCTTTGGATACTGCTGCATCATAGATCGTGCATGCATTGGCTCCTTGGTTGAGCTCTTGGTCAGCAAGCAGTAAGGCAGCCAAAAAATCCTGGAAACCAGTATCCCTTACAAAGTAATTGAGAGCTGTGAAAGTGACCTTGGTGATACCTTCCAGGCCCATAGGCTCCCGCAAATCCCAAAGTAGGCCCGAGACAACCTGTCCCTTTAAATGGGCGCCCAGGGTTTGGTATTGGGTGTCCCCATACCTAAGATCTAGGTCAGCAGTACGCAAGCAAGTGGCTTCGATCATGCAGCTTGTCGAGCCATCAGGGCATATTGACTCACCTAGGCATGCGTCTTTTGTTCGAGAAAAAGCGAAAAAATCTGCTAATCCTTCATGGAGAACCAAAGACTCACCGGAGGTGGTCTTTAAAGTTTCAAAGACCACATGATGTCCAAACTCATGTGAAACCACGTCTGAATCGAGTGCAAGATTTTGTAAGATGGTTCCATCTCCATCTCCAATGGAAATCACCGCTTGGTCTGCATAGACTGCACCTGGAGGCTGATACAAGGCGTTATTCTGATTATTTCCCAATATTGCGTGGACTTCCAGTAGAATTGGTTGAGTTTCAGTGAACCGATATCCAATCCCCTGAAAGAAAGCAAGCATATTGGTTGCATGGATAAAGACAGAGGCTTCCGGAAATTCAGGCTCATTTGGGCTATAGACAAAATTATGTGTGAGAGAGAAAGCCTCTTGTTCAGCAGTTGCGTCATTAGAATCGGTGTTGGTTTCAAAGAAGGTACTACGTAGATAGCCTTCACCCGTTAGTTTGGTTGTATATGTTACCAGCTCACCGTCTTTCGGGTTGAGTCGATAAGCTTGGATATTTCCGTCAACTTCGAAATATAGAGGACTTATCTGATAAGCTCCGTGAGTATCTGCGAGGATGGTGTAGCTTCTTCCTGCAACCCTTCCGACCATTTTCCAGAGGCTTGTGACCTGATCATTAATCAAGTCATAGCATTTCTCATAGCTGACTAGCTTGGGCACTTCTTCGTCCAAAAAACTCATCATTGAAAGTTGTTCTTTACCTCTTTCCCAGCTATCCACTATGTTTGGCCAATCTTCGGGTTTAGTATAATCTGGGTAAGAGGGAAGGTTGGGCAAGCGCCCTAACATACTTACAGAGCCAGACATGTCTTTGATAGCTTTGACCTCGTATTCACAAAAGGGAATTTCATTCACCTCTAGACCAGCACTCAAGATTTCTTTCCCCGTGTCGTTGGACAGCGAAAGCTCGTTTGGGGTGATCTTTGTAATTTTTACCTGTAGGTCTGTGTGGTCGTAAGGGATATGGTCTGACACGATGGTGGCGAGAGCGCTTTCTAAACTTAACTCTCCACGCTCAGCTCGTTCAATGATAAGGCCACTCATATCCGTTAAAGAAAGGGAGTCGGGTCGTAAAAATGGATGAATTTGTAGTTCGATAGAATTTTGCTCGGTAACCTGCTTGACCTTCTGAAACATTTGCTCCAAAGGCCAAGAGAATGCTGTAGCACCTTTAAACCAGATTCCACAAAGGCCTGAAATAAGGAGAGTTGCATAATTTGGCAATTTGGCCTGCTTGCTCATATCATTTCCCGGTCTTGACTCGGAATAGAAGCCATCCTAAAAAGCTAATAGCTCTATTCATGGTCTGCTGATCGGATTTTTTATTGTGAGCTTGAATAGATCTTTATATAAGTTAATAAAAACAAACCTTTAGATGTTGGGAGATTAGGTGGCTTACACTATTACAGCTATTGAAGGAAACCGTCAGCGTTTGGATGGGGGAGCAATGTATGGTAATGCTCCTAAAGCATTGTGGAATCGCTGGTCTGAACCTGACTCGCTTAACCGTATTGAGCTTGCCTGTCGTGCTCTCCTCATCGAAGGACCAAACGGGAAAATCTTATGTGAAACGGGAATTGGGGCGTTTTTTGAGCCCAAATTAGCTGAGCGTTATGGCGTTCAAAAAGCAGACGAGCATGTGCTGTTAAGTGGGCTTAATGAGCATGGTGTTTCACAAGATGACATAGATTACGTGGTGTTATCCCATTTGCACTTTGACCATGCAGGGGGCTTGTTGCCCAAATATTCTGATATCGAGAAGGGCAATGATAGTCTTTTGTTCCCGAAAGCGCAGTACATCATCGGAAAAAAAGCCTTTGAACGGTGCTTAAAACCTCATCCACGGGATCGAGCGTCGTTTATACCCCTTATTAAAGAAAAACTCATCGAGGCTCAGGAGCGTTGCATTTTAGTTGATCCTGATAGGCCCCTAGGGATATTTGATGGGAGGATGAGTTTTTTTTACTCTGATGGACATACCCCAGGGCAAATGTTGCTTATTTTCCGAGGGGACACCGAAACGGTGTTCTTTTGTGGGGATCTGATTCCTGGTAGCCCATGGCTTCATACCCCCATTACCATGGGGTATGATCGATTCCCTGAGCTGCTGATCGATGAAAAAACAGCACTTTATGAGCGAGCGTTGCCAGAAAACTGGCTTTTGTTTTATACCCATGACCCCAGGATTTGTGCTTCAAAGTGTAAAAAAGATTCGAAAGGTCGTATGATTGCTGACGGACTGAAACCAATTTTGAATCGGTACCCCATATAGCTGGTGATAAACTAGCTAATTAGTCGCTGTAGCGAAATATAAAATACCTTTATTTAAAGGCTTTTGACTTCATATAGCTCTTTACTTACTT
>JABSRF010000262.1 GCA_013215275.1 Oligoflexales bacterium
CTCCTTATGTAAATTCAGCATGTTACATTTAGGAGTTTTACTTATCAAATGGTCCTAAAAACGGGGTCCACTATATTTAAAAGCCTAGAATCTATCTGTAAATCGTCCAATAAGTTGAGATCGCTCTCGATAAGATACTTCTGTAAATATTTTTCACATTCTGAAGCATGAGCTTTTTTAAATTTCAAATCAGCGAGTAGTCCCGGAAGTAGCTTGCGTAACACCTGCATACGATGTTGCTCTAAGAAAGAGACTGTTTCTATTTCTTCTTCACTTAAATTTGACACAAGACAGGTGCTGAAGGAAGTTGATACTAAAACAAAGTTGACCACCAAAAATATGCTTAAGAGATTTCTCATTTAAAAAACCCTTTGAAATTAAAGTGTGGAGGGCACTCCCTAGCAAAAGGAGCCCTGTTTTCTATTACATATTAAATATTTATGGTCAATAATTTATTGCAAAAAAATAAACGTTAAATCCTATGCAAAACACACCTTTCTACGAGGCGAATCAGAGGGTTTTGCGCTCGAGATAGGGCATTTTTGATCTTAAAATTACTGTGTGGGCGTGATGGAAATTTATGTGTGAAAAATCCACTGCAACTGGTCAGAGCGGGCTTTTCTCCTCATTAACCGTCTGTGAATTGATTGAACACTCCGGTGATGATGAGGAGTCTTTAAGGTAGTTGGGCCTAATTTATTATGGTGTTAATCTGCTAAAAATGCTTCTTTTAGCTTATTGACACGCTTCAAATTTACCTTGAAGTCAAAGTAACCTACTCTGGAGGCGGAGCGAACACTGATGGTGTGATCGGCTTCATTAATTAAAAACTCTACATCGTCCACGAATTTGAACACCTTGCTTGTAAATTCAGCATGGATATAGGTGTCGCTGACAGTGCGAATTTCAGCGCCGTCTTGGTCCAATAGCATTCTTACCAGTTTTGATTGGACATCCTCAAGGGCCATGGTGTCGTCGTACTTCCATGGCTCGATAGCATGAGGAGCTTCTGAATTACTGGTGCTAACGCAGTTAGGTTTGCTGCTACAAGCCTCAAGCTTGCCATCTACTATGCCAACTCCAAAGCTAGAGCCTGCGCCGAGAAGAAAGCTTGATGCCATAACTAGCGATAAGGTTGTTCTTTTAAGCATATTAAATCCTTATTTTTTTGCCGTATCGGGCTTAAATTGCTACTTGTGCCATCATAATGAACTCAATAAGTGCATGAATTCAAGTCTAATTTTGCCTAGCCTAAAAATAGCTTCATAAATATTATTTATTGTGATTTTTTTTATACTTGGAAAGTTAAAGCGAGGGGTGGGTATGACACCCACAATGACTAAGCGGGGGGCGAACCCTGCTCGGGCTTAATCACATACTAGAATGATATTCAGGACTTCAAGTAAGTCTAAGACTCCGTTGCCATCAATATCGAGTCCAGCTTGAATCGTCACTCCTGTACCAGTCACTGGGCAGTATGAACCTGAATAAGGAGTGGTCGACACTAGGATTGCAATCGTGTTGACATCCTGTCCATCTGCACCATTACAAGTAGAGCTTGTGCTGGTGATCTCGTTATCATCGAGGATTGAGTTAGAGTTGGTATCTAAGCCTGAGTGCAGGTAGATTCCAGTACCAGAAGCACAAATGTCAGTGCGGTCAGTAAATGGTTCTGTCTTAACAAGAGCGTTAAGTCCGTTCTGACCGTCTTGTCCATCCTGACCGTCTTGTCCGTGAAGGATCGTTGTGCTGTTTGCGCCACAAGTGATTTCTATACCGGTGCCATCAGCAAGGTCTGCAACTGTGCAGCTCTCTCCGTTTGCACCGTCACAAACAAAGGTCGCATTGTTCACCTCATCTAACTCAAGGTGGCCATTACTATTCATATCAAAACCTGATCTTAGTAAGGTTCCAGAGCCTGATGCGCATAGGTTGGTATCAGAATCAATGCGCTCGCTCTCGATGATAGAGTTGTATCCATCCTGACCATCTTTTCCGTCAGTTCCGTGCTTCACGGTTTCTGTGGTGTCTCCACAAGTGATTTCATAACCACTGTTATCGTCTAAAGCTGCGATCGTACAAGAAGAGCCATCCTGTCCGTCTTGACCGTCCTGACCATCTTCTCCATCACAAACAAATGACTGTGAGGAAACTTCGTCAGTGTCAAGGATACCATTTAAGTTAAGGTCGAAGCCTGCACTGATGATCGTTCCTTTGCCACCGTCACACGCTTGATTAGTATCAAAGCGGAAGGTATCTACAATTGAATGATAACCATTTTCACCGTCTTCACCATCTTTGCCGTGGTATACCAACTGGTAGTCATCACCACAGGTAATTTTAACAGCATCTAAGTCTGGTAAGTCTGCAATGCTACAGTCTTGTCCGTCGACACCGTTGACACCATCTTGTCCGTCACAAATGAATGAGGTTTGCTCAACTTCATCATCATCTAAGATATCGTTGCGGTTGATATCTCTTCCGGATAACAAGAGTGAACCTTTTTTCGATGAGCAGATATCTTCGTTAAAGTCAGAACGAGACGTCTTAATCAGAGACTGGTATCCGTCTTTTCCGTAAGGAACATACTCTGTGGTATCACCGCAAGTGATCTGAACTGCTTGTGCATCTGGCATGTCGGTTACGGTACATGATTGTCCGTCAACGCCATCCTGACCATCTTGTCCGTCCTGACCATCTTTGCCATCAACACCGTCTTGACCATCTTGTCCGTCAACGCCATCTTTTCCATCACAAACGTAAGAGGTTGATGTGACTTCGTTGTCTTCAAGAGTTTGGTTGTCATTTAGGTCAAGTCCACTTCTGATTAGAGTGCCTTTTCCAGTTGAGCAAATATCAGGTGAGCAGTTGAACCTTGAATTTTCAGTTAGAGAACTCAAGCCATCTTTCCCGTCAACACCATCCTGACCATCTTTGCCATCAACACCGTCTTGACCATCTTGTCCATCCATTCCGTGGTAAACATAGGTAACATGACCAGCACAGTTGATTTCAACAGCATTGATATCGGGACGATCAGTTAAGGTACAGCTATTCTTAACCTTGCCATCACAAAGGAAGGACTCTTGGGTAACCTCTTCCATGGCAAGGGTCATATCACGGTCTAAGTCAAGTCCAGACATTAGAAGCACGCCTGAGCCAGTTGGGCATGTTTCAAAGTCACACTGGAATCGTATCATCGAAAGCAAAGAGGTATAGCCATCTTCACCGTCATAAACAATTTGAGATTTGTCACCACACTGAATTTCGATTGCGTTTTGGTCTGGTACATCATTAACGGTACATTCCGCTCCATCAGAGCCGTCGCAAACAAAACTTTTAGATTGGATTTCGTCTTCGTCTAGCACGTTGTTGCCATTTTCATCTAGACCCGAGCTAATGATGATCCCCGACTTAGAGGCACACATCTGCTCATCAATCAGATCAGTGATTGGATCAACACTGATTAAAGAGTTTTTTCCATTTGCACCATCAGCACCATCTTCTAGGGTTGCCTTAGTGTCTCCACAGTCAATCTCGATGCCACCATCGATTTCAGTGACGGTACATCCGTCTTCCGCTGCATCAGCATAAGGATCTTGAATCTGGAGTGTTGCATCTGCTTCTCCAACTTCAACTTGGGAACCAGCTTCAGCCGCAGCCTGAGCTGCAATAGAATCTACAGACAGAGCTGCTTCCGAAGTGTTAACTTTTTTAATATCATGATATTTTGGCTTTTCACTACAAGCACTAAGCGGGAGGAGGAGCAACAGAGGTACGAGCTGCAAGAGTAGTCTGTCCATGATAAGAGTCCTTTTTTTCTGATGATTTAGCATTTTCTATTCAGTCTGGCGAGCTGCCTTTTTTATTGCATATCACTATAGCAATAAGAAGGAGATCTTATTGAGATAGAATTCCTATCGGAATTTAGACATTAATCATAAGAATAAAAATCTAAGTAACAAAAAATATTCATGTTTATTGCGTTCTTGAGGCAGATTGGAGTAAGTATTCTGTGACCTTATTGGTAAGAATCAGAAAGGCTAGCAATACACCGAAGCCCGAGAAAGGGTGTTCGTATGCTTCCTGCGGGCGTACGTAAGAGTTTTACTTGCGCTCTGATTGGGTTAGATTATCAGGCGAAGTAAACCATAGAGGACTTGAATTTAATGCATTTTGGTCGTTGTCACCCGGTTCCTGAAAAATCATACCCGCTTCCAACTGATGGTCTAAGGACCCAAAAGTATTTAAGCCTTCCCTTTTCAGGCAAGGGAAAGGTCTTTATAGGAGCGCCCATCCTCGGACAAACGGAGTGGCAGGGAATTATCTATCCCCATGGGGCTGCGTCGGGCAACTTGCTTGAGCACTATTCAAAGGTATTTAATAGCCTAGAGCTTAATTCTAGCTTTTATGCCCAGCCCTCGATTACTCAAGTAAAGAAGTGGAAGCAAAATACAAGTCCAAACTTTAAATTTGCTGCAAAAGTTCCCCGTCAGATAAGTGAAGGCTTGTCATCGAGAGAGGCCGTGGACAATTTTGATGCCTTTGCTGATGCTATAAATGCCTTTGAAGAAAAACTGGGACTGACTTTTCTCCAGCTCTCAGAGTCTTTTTCACCCCAGAGGAAGGATCAGTTATATGAATTCTTATCCAAGATTAAAGGCCGGCTTCCCCTTGCTGTGGAGTTAAGGCATCCGAGTTGGTTTAAGGAGCACTGTCTTATAGATGAGCTGGTAAATCATTTATATGTGAATCAGTTTGTTCCTGTGATTACGGATACCATAGGCAAGCGTCACGCACTCCATACCTCATTATGCGGTCAAAAAATTATGATTCGCTTTCTAGCCTATGATCATGTGTCAGACGAGCAGAGGCTTGGAGAATGGGCTCATCGAATTAAGCACTGGGTCCACAGCGGGATGGATGAAATCTATTTCTTCCTTCATCACGAAGAGCATAAAAAAATCCCTTTGATGCTCCAGAACTTTGTGCGCTTGTTGCTTGATGGTTTAGAATCTTGCGGTGATCTTAAAAGCATTTTAGATTTAGAATTAGCTCCCATGGAGCAGCCTGATTTGTTTTCTTTTCCAAACTAGGTTTTATTTATCGTATTTGTTCAGGATGGCTTCGATTTTGCCGCTCTTTTCTAACTTAGACAGTGCTCGGTGATAGTCTTCATGGATTTTTTTGAATTTTTTAGGGGTATTTTTCTCTAACAGGTTACTCAACATTAAATGTAGGTCTGTAAATCTAATATTGACTATAGTGGACCCCGTTTTTAGGACCATTTGATAAGTAAAACTCCTAAATGTAACATGCTGAATTTACATAAGGA
>JABSRF010000263.1 GCA_013215275.1 Oligoflexales bacterium
GAAAAAATCCAGCCAAAACGTGCTAAAGCGAATATTTGGGGGATTGGCGATTACATTTCGCTACAGCGACTAATTAGCTCTCAATCATGAGTAGAGAGAAACCACTCCATTCCTTAGACCGTTTTAGTGGGTTTTCACTTTATACTGATCTTGGACTTTTGCTTGTGTGCCCATCTGTGGACATAATGACTTGAAGGAAATTGGTTTCCGCTTATGTAGAAATGCTCTAACCCTCTAGGAACCGAGGCAACTAGGTTGGGCATAAATAGTGGAATCATAGGGACCTCTTCGGCGAAAATTTTTTGCAAATCTTTCAGGTGTGCATTGCGACGTTCGTGAGAAAACTCATTTTTCAGGTTGGTGAGAATACGGTCCACTCTTTTATTGATCCATCCGCAAATGTTTTGCCCCTGATACTGGTTGCGAATATTTGGAACTGCATTGGAGCTGAATAATGGGTAAAACGATCGGTCTGCAGGCAATTCCCATGCAAACATAATCATGCTATCAAAGGCTTTTCGCTTGATGGAATTCCAAAAATGGGAATTTTTTAAATACTTAATATCCAGCTGGACTCCTATTTGTTTCCACGATTCTGCAAGAAATTTTGCAGTAGCCACCCTCTGGGGGTCACTATTTGTTGTCAAGCTAAGCCTAAGTGGTTTTCCCATTTTATAACGAAGCTGAGTCTTTGGGTCCAAAACCCACTCAGCGTCATCAAGAAGCTTGCTGCTTTTCTTAGGATCAAAAGGATAAAGCGGTATGTCTTTATTAAACCCTTGGTGCTGTGGTGCTAGAAAATGAGCGGTTGGGCTAACAAGGTTTTGGTGGACTAGCTTGATCAGGGCATTTTTATCAAAGCCATGAGATAAGGCCCATCGAATTCTTTTGTCCTTTAGAATAGGGTTACGAAGGTTAAAACTCACATGTTCGAAAACAATGCTATCACCCCAAACTTCTTTTTGAGGATGGGAGCTAACCTCTGCCTGCCTCAAAATCGAAGCATAGTCCCGCGGCAAGGATTCAGGAGTTAGAAATTCTCCTTTATTTCTAAAGTTTGAAAATTTTGAAGGTTTAACTAGTTTGATTGCATCATAGGCTGCTTTCGATTGCAGAAGATTGCGGCTACGTTTAAAGGTTTGTTCACTACTGAGATAGTAGTAGCCTGAGTAGAGCCCTGGGTTAAAAGGTTCGCTATGATAGAGGCTATGACGGAAGTACGAATGAGGTCGATCACGGTATTTAAGCCAGATTTTCTTCTCTAGGTGGCGTGGTATTAAGGTGACTTCACCCCAATCTGAATAGAGAGATGTTTTTCCTCTGAGGTAGACGGTGACTTTGCGTGGGTCATTAGAGTCTACAGATATCTGCTGGATCCGATTAAAAAAGTGTTTTCCTAAATACCTATGCTCCAGTTTCGAGCTTACTTGCCAAGTGAAGTAAAGGTCATACCCATTGATAGGCTTACCGTCCCCCCACATGAAATCTGGGCTAAACTCAAAGCTTATTTTTAAGTCATAGGAATTATTTGAGCTGCCTAAAGCCTCAAGTAAACCATTATTTAGGGAAGGAAACTCTTTGCAAAGCCTACACACCCATTTGTTTTCCCTATCCAGGCTAAATAAGGGATTATGAGCTAAATAAAAGGGGTAAGTCACCTCAGATAAGGCCACCTCTAATGGGTGGTAAGACCTTTGTTTATCTGAGGTCAAGAGGTTCAGCTCATGATTGTTTTGAGCTTTCAAGCCGCCTGGAAGCAGTGAGGCCAGAAATAAGAGTAAAGGTATAAAGATTTGCCGAGAGCTCTCCATAAAAATTCCTCTTTCTGCTAGGTTCCCGTGCAATCATTATCAAATGCGGTGCACACGGAGGTACTGCCACATGACAATGGCTCCAATGACGGCGTTGGCTAACCAACCTGCCATAAAGGGAGGCAGGTCTCCAGCAATTGCCAAAGCTCTGGCAGAGCTAAGGATAAACCAGTAGCTAATGCCGACGGCAAAGGCAACTAATATACTGCGCACTGTTTCGGTGGTTCTTTCTGACCGATAACCGAACTTAAGCCCTAATAGGCTAATTAAGAAGGCTGCCAAAGGGTACGCTAGCTTAACATGAAGGGCAATACGAAGGTTTAAGACATCAGCGCCTCTTTTTGCACCTAAGTCAATCCGTTCAGCTAACTCACTGATAGAAATCTCATCCGCTATCCTGCGGTCTATATTGAGTTTGTCAGGCTCCACGGGGAGCCGAATTCGAAGGGCTTTAGGTGGTTTGTACTTGCTTATTTTGCCATCCAAGCTGATGGAAAGCTGCTGAATATCATAGAGGTCCCATAACTTGGTTTTGGGGTCAAATTTGGCGCTGCTGGCATGGATAGCATCCTTTGGGTAAAAAGGTTTACCGATGGACACGAGCTTAATATTCTTAAGGGTTTGGCTAGAGTGTTCGTACTCTTCAAAGTGGAAGATCGTGTTTCCATTGCGAACCCAATGGGCCCCTTCATCTGTGGCATGTACGGAGTCACCTTCAATGAGAACATGAGTGATAAAGTGCATCTTGTGAGAGCTTTGAGGAACAATCACTTCATTAAGAAAATACGATAGGAGGCTCAAAAGTAGGCCACCAGCAGCGAGTGGGGCGACTATTTTTGTTGGGCTCATTCCTGCTGCTCGCATTGCGGTGACCTCATTGCTGCGGTTATATAGAACCATAACAATGACGGATGATAAAAGGGAGGCAATGGGGAGAATTTGAACCAGCTGAAAGGGAAGCTGATAGAAATAGAACTTTGCAATCAGGGACGCTCCAGGGTTGTATCGAGCATAATAATTAGTGGTTTTGTGGATAAAATCAAACAAAGTAAAAAGAAATAAGCACAAGAGCACGGTCCCAAAAACAAACTTCAGGTACTCTTTCAAAATTAAGCGAAATAAGATCATGGGTATTCCGTTTTATGCTGATAGCAGATATGTTAACAGAGTTCGCTCGGATTGGCTGGCGATAACTAATGATCCCTTTAACCTATAACCTATCTCGAGGTTTATGCATATCTTTAGAATAGTACTATGCCTAGTATATTTCCTGCCATTTGTTTGTCTTTATTATGGCCTGTATTATTTAAGCCTAGCCATGGTCCTTTTAGCTGGAGTTCCATATATTAAGTCTAAAAAGCTCAGAGCCCAATACCAAGAGCTAAAAGAAAAAGATCCCGATTGCAGAGATTTAGATAGCTTGCGGAAGGCTATTAGGTTTTGGGAAAGGCTGACTGTTAAGGGTGCGTTCGACAGTAATTTATAACTCTGTTTGAGGAGAGCTGGGTGCTATGACTGATTTAAGCAAGCAAAAATCCATCTTTATGGACTTGGCGAAGAAAAATGATATTGTCGGGATTTCCAGAAAGCTTACCTGGGATCATGAAAGTATCATAACCTTGGCTCAAAGGTTTTTAGAGGAAGAGCATTTTTTTTTACTTGAATCGGCAAGTGGAGGCTCGGGTCATATCGCCCGTTACTCATTTCTTGGCTTCGATCCCTTGTTTATTTGGCAAGGGTGTCAAGGTGGGGCACTTCAGTTTAGTTATGGCCACAAAAGTACCGAACTAAACTGCAGCACTCCTGAAAATCCAGTGTCAGTTCTGCAGCAATCTTTGGCCAAGCTAAACGTGGCACACATCCTCCCAGAAAACTATAAAGGCCCTTCTTTAGACACTCTTTCAGGTGCTACAGGTTATTTGGCTTATGATATTGCAAGCTACGTAGAGCCGAGTATCGGTAAGGTTCCTCCAAAAAAGCTCAACCTTCCGGAGCTTTTTTATATGATCCCGAAAAATATGCTTATTTTTGATCAATTAACCAGATCCCTCTACCTAATTTACTATACATGGACTGGCGATCATGAAAGCTTTGAGCAAACGAGTTTGTATGAAAAGGCAGAAAAGGGTATTGACGAACTTGAAGGAAAGCTAAAGAGCCATTTTCGCCCAGCACCCACCTTAAACCTCTCAGACGATCCAGTTGATTTTGAAGCTTTTTCGGGAAGCCTTTCAAAGCAGGAGTTTTTAAATTTAGCTAAAGAATGCAGGCAGCAGATTATGGAGGGGGAAATCTTCCAGATCCAAATTGGGAACCGCTTGAGCGGCCCAGCGAAGGCTTCAGCATTTGATATTTTTAGACACCTTCGAATTCTAAACCCTTCTCCTTACATGTTTTTCTATAAATTTAAGGATGACCACATCTTAGGTGCATCCCCTGAAATGATGGTAAACGTGGAAGGAGACTTGGTCACTCATAGGCCAATTGCTGGTACCCGCAAGCGAACCTGGAATGCAATCTCTGACCTAAAAATGATTGAGGAATTAACCTCCTGTGAGAAAGAAAGAGCAGAGCATGTCATGCTCGTGGATCTGAGCCGCAATGATGTTGGACGCATTGCCAGTCCAGGTAGTGTTAAAGTCAGGGAGCTTATGGTTGTCGAGGAGTTTAGTCATGTATTTCATCTAGTGAGTGAAGTCAATGGCAGGTTACGAGATGAATTGACCGTGGCAGATGCCCTTATTTCTGGTTTTCCCAATGGAACTGTGAGTGGAGCACCGAAAATCAGAGCCATGCAATTGATTTACGAAATGGAACCATGTGCTAGGGAATTTTATGCAGGCAGCCTTGGAATGTTTACCTTCAGCATGGATTTAAAGTCTACGATTCTGATTAGGAGTATTCATGTTCGAGACGGGATTGCTTCGACTCAGGCTTCAGCTGGAATCGTTTACGACTCTATCCCTGAGAATGAGTGGAAAGAGACTAGGCATAAGATGGCAGCCTGTTTAACAGCTATCCAGAATACTCTTCCACCTCTATGAGGTCAAAGTTTCTCAAGCATTTTCTGCTACTTCTGCTACTTTTTGCTTTAGGAAGGTACCTGGTTTAAAGGTTGGAACTTTGCGTGAAGGAATCTTAATAGAAACTCCGGTCTGGGGGTTCCTTCCTAACCTTGCTCTGCGTGTGGTGACAGCAAAAGTACCAAACCCCACTAGTTTAACTCCATCGGGATCAGTGATGTGTTCTGAGATGGTCTCGATGAGCGCTGTCAACCAGCGGTCGCATTCAACTTTAGGTTGTCCCGTTTCTTTGTTGATATATTCAATGATTTCTGATCTATTCATCTTTAGGGCCCTTGAAATTTCGTAAAAAATTAGTTTAATCAGAAGTTTCCATCAAAAAATGTCGTTTAGGTTATGATGATCCTTGTAATATGGGACTTTTTAGTACCCTTC
>JABSRF010000264.1 GCA_013215275.1 Oligoflexales bacterium
GGATAATTGCTAAACCTATGAGTATCGTGGAGTTAATGACCGTTAGAGTGCGTCAATAGATCGAGACCAGTGCCCACATGAATAGTGGGTAGAATATTTATTTGGAGTTACCTAAGTGCGTCTCCCTGCTTGTCTTACAATTGGTACAGAAGGTAAGCAGGTGTGCCTGGGTCTCGCATTCGTTGTACTGGCATAGTAAGACCCCCCACCTTGAACCTCATGAATGAGATGATTCTTCTTAAACACCTCGATCGTGCGGTAAATAGAGGTAAGGTCCGTCGCCCTTCACCCTTTTCTAAAATGTGCTGGTAGATCATCTTGTGGCTCAATGGCTTGCTGTTTTGACAGAAAGCATCAACGACCGCTTCACGTTGCTTGGTAAGCTTTAGGCCGCATCGCTTGAGGGCTTGAATTGCGTTTTTGTATTGAGCTGATCTACAACTACTCACTATTATTGACCTTATATTTTCAAATGCAAAATTTTTGCATTTAGAGCTTGTCAAAGATAACAAGCTTAGCTATTCCTTGCTATGATATTCTTGAAGTGCCGCAGTATTTTTTACAAGTAGTTAAGAATAATAAAATAATATATACATATTTAGGTTTTGGTGGAGGATTTATGAAGGTCTTTAAGCTTTTTTGTGCAGTTTCAATTTGTAGTTTACCAAGCCATCATGCCTTTGCAAGGCGTGATGTGAAGGCTCACGTTCATGGGGAGGCAGAATTAACCCTCGTTTTGGATGGGAAAAATATGCAGCTAGAGGCGAAGATTCCCATGAATGACCTAGTGGGTTTTGAGCATAAACCGAAGACGCAAAAACAGAAAGATGCTTGGAAACAGGCCTCCGATAAGCTTAAAGACGCTAAAAGACAACTCGGTCTGCCAAATGCTGCTTTATGCACATTGAAGGAGTCTGCCCTCGAAGATATCGATCATCATCATGATGATCACCACGATAAGCACGACAAACATGACGACCATCATGATAAGCATGGCAAGCATGGCAAGCATGGCAAGCATGACGATCACCACGACAAACATGATGATAAGCACAAGCATGATGACAAGCACAAGCATGATGATCACCACGACAAACATGATGATAAGCACAAGCATGATGACAAGCACAAGCATGATGACCATGGTCATGAGGAGCATGCTGACGTCAGAGCTAAGTACCTGTTTCAGTGCCAGAAACCAGAGGCTCTAGATAAAATTCAGGTCAATTTGTTTAAGGACTTCCGAAGTTTAAAGAAAGTGGGAGCTAGCTTTGTGGGACCAAAAGGTCAGGGGCACAAAACCTTAACTGCATCTGACAGTGTGATTGTCTTTTCTAAATAAGAAATAGGAACCCCATGTCTATAGAAATAAGTGGGTTAGAGTACTCATGGCATGAGCATGAAGATCCCATATTGAAAATTGACGAACTCAAGATTGGTCCGAATGAGAAAATTTTTATCAGAGGCCCAAGTGGAAGTGGTAAAACGACCTTGCTTGGTTTGCTAGGTGGGGTCTTAACTCCCCAAAAAGGCAGTATCAACGCCGAAGGCACGGTGATCAATCAGCTTGGTGGCTCTGAAAGGGATCGTTTTCGTGCAGACCATATTGGATTTATCTTTCAGATGTTCAATTTGCTGCCCTACCTAAATGTGGTCGAAAATGTAAGCCTAGCTTTGAGGTTTTCTCCCAGAAAAAAAGCCAAGGTGAGCACCCATGGAGTTGAACAGGAAGCTAAGCGCTTGTTAGGAGCGCTTGGTCTCACCGATCCGAGCCTTCATCGTAAGCTCATCTCTTCTTTAAGTGTTGGCCAGCAGCAACGGGTTGCTGTTGCACGCGCATTAATTGGCAGTCCAGAGGTGGTGATAGCAGACGAACCTACCTCAGCCCTTGATGCAGATACCCGTAAGGCTTTTTTGGACTTGCTATTTCAAGAGTGTGATAAAGCAGGGTCAAAGCTGATCTATGTAAGTCATGATAAAGAGGTTGGGGAGCATTTCGATCGCTGTATTAGCATAGACCAATTCAAACCATGAACAAATTAAAAGCCATTGGAATAACGATATGATTAGCTCTTCTTTTTACCTTTCGCTGAGGAGCATGCGCAATCGTATGCTTAGCTCTAGCTTAACTCTGTTATCAATCGCTCTAAGTGTTGCTCTGCTACTCGGTGTGCAGAGGGTGAGAGAAGGGGCTCGTGAGAGTTTTGAGAATACAATTTCTGATACTGATCTCATTCTTGGTGCTCGAAGTGGGCCTGTGCAGTTGCTTCTTTTCTCGGTTTTTCATATTGGGAATGCTACCCAGAATATTAGCTGGGAGTCTTACCAAAAGTGGAAAAATCACCCTGAGGTTAAGTGGGCGATCCCAATTTCACTTGGAGATTCTCACAAAGGCTATCGAGTGGTTGGAACAGATGAGAATTTTTTTTCCAACTATAAATTCGGCCGGAAAAACCAGCTTAGTTATGCACATGGAAGCCAATTTTCAGACCTGTTTCATGTGGTTTTGGGAGCTGAGGTTGCTGATGAATTAAGCTATCGCTTAGGTGATAAGCTCGTATTGTCCCACGGGATTAGTGATGTTTCATTCCAAGATCATGAGGATAAGCCTTTTACGGTGTCGGGTATTTTACAAAAAACCGGAACTCCTGTAGATCGCTCCCTCTTCATTTCCCTTGAGGGTTTGAGTGCTATGCACGCTGATTGGGAAAGTGGAGCTCCTCCGCTACCAGGACAAGAGCTCTCGGCTGAACAGGTTCGAAATATGGACTTAACTCCAAGTGATGTGACCGCAATGCTGGTTGGTCTAAAATCAAAGATGGGGATTTTTAAGCTCCAGCGTGCGATCAATGATGATAAAGAAGAGGCTCTGTTGGCGATCCTACCTGGGGTTACTTTTAGAGAGCTTTGGGCGACTTTAGGTGTTGCTGAAGCAGCATTGTTGGTGGTGGCATTTTTTGTTGTGATCGCTGGGGTTTTGGGAATGGCTTCATCAATCCTCACGACCTTAAATGAAAGACGCAGAGAGATTGCAATCATCCGCTCCTTAGGTGCAAAACCAGCGGATATTTTTATGCTCTTATTGAGTGAATCCGTCTTTTTAGGGTTTGGAGGCTGCCTTTTAGGTATCATCTTGATTTATACAGCTCTCTGGTTTAGCCAACCATTTGTCGAGACTTATTTTGGCCTTTTTATTCCAATTAAAGCGCTAGGCCTACTTGATCTTTACCTGATCCTCAGTGTCTTCCTGCTTTCGGTCTTTACTGGGATTTTTCCAGCATTGAAGGCCTACAGGCAGTCTTTAGTGGATGGCTTGACGATTAAGCTATGATGTGAATGCTTTACTCATATCATTACCTTAAATCATCAGAGTTTCCTTACCAAAAATGGTAAATGATTCATACTTATTAAATACCATGGCAGCGTTTTCATTTAGCTCCTTGACCCTCGCATACCATGTTGGGTCGTTGGCATAATCTTCACTATCCCTTTGCACCCCCCTTACTGTTTCCCCATCAACTTCCGTATAGCTCATATGGGATTTACGGAATTTTGTGACCGCATGCATGAAATGGTCAAACTCATGCTGTAGTTTATCATTATGAAAAAATTTGGAACGGTCTAAGCCAACATCTCTAAAATAGTTAAAAAATTTAAGTAAATAAGTGGAGGAGTATTCCTTCATGCCGTAATTATGGCGATCGAACCAATACACAAATTTTTCGTCAAAAGGAATGGAATCAATAATGGAATCAAATAATTGCTTGTCTGATGAATTTCGTGCTTCAACCTTCGACCACTCGGGAAAAAAAAGTGCCAGAACGACCGATAAAAAACTAAGGAAGCCAGTGACGTAGTATAGGTTATTTGCTTCGTTTTTAGACCCTATCTTGTAAACTGACCATAAAAGCACTAAGAGGGCAATGGTTTTTACAAAGTGATTTTTTGCAATAAATAACAATATATTTTTCGCCATTGGCTTTCCTTTTAAGGCTTTGCTTAGTAGTATGCATTCGGCAAATGAATGTTTCGGAAGGCACCTATCTCTATGATAGTCAAAAAATAGCCTTTCCAAAAGCTAGGCCTCTTCATAGCTCTTCCTTAGGCCTTTATGCAAAATGCACAGATTGACAATTATTCGAGGCCTTATGAATCATGTTGTAAAATTTAAAAATTACGAAAGAATCTCTCGTAAATAGCTTTAGTTATACAGCGAGCCGCCAATCTGGCTTGCTTGTGGATGGGCTTATGCCGGATCCTCCACCTGTGCATTCCTACTGGAATAAACCCAATCTTGAAGCTGTTCGTGAATGCTACGAAGCTTTGGGAATGGGTTTGACTCCCTATGTTAGCGCTCTAAGCATATATAATTATTAGCCCGCGATAATTGTCGCTTGATTTTTAGGCGAAAATTCATAAAATGCTCCAAGAATTTAATAGATCTTATATTTCTTTATAGAATCTTTTTATTAAATTATTTTCACTCAACTGTCTTAACTTGCAAGGTTAGCTGGTTGTTTTCGGACAAAATAGGTAGAGGAATGTAATGGATAGCAATACGACGATTGATCAGCTGAAAGATTTGGTGAAAAATTTTTGTAGTGAACGAGACTGGGATCAGTTTCATACTGCCAAAGATCTTGCCATTGGCTTGGTAACTGAGGCTTCCGAAGTTCTTGAGCATTTTCGTTTTCAGTCTGAATCTGACATAAAGGAAATACTCGAGTCCCCAACACGAAAAGAACAGGTTGAAGACGAATTGGCTGATACTTTATTTTTTATTCTTAGGTTTGGTCAGCGTTACAATATCGACTTAGCAACTGCAACAGCACGAAAGCTTAATAAAAGTGCCCTCAAATACCCGGTCGACAAATGCCGAGGCCTCAATAAGAAATATACAGAATTGAACTAGTCAGAAAGATAAGCAAGCATCCTTGGTTTGACCAATTCTCACCTACCCGCAGCCTGCGGCACTCCACCTTAAAAAATGTTATGATAGTAATGAATCTCTGATTTTTATGATTGCTCGTAATTAGCCAGTTTTAAGTTATTAGGAGAGCCGTGCATGCAAAAGCTGCTATTGGTTGAGGATGATACGAGTTTACTTGCACATTTACGCTCATTCCTTTGCGATGATTGGGAGGTTATTGTTGCAAACGATGGTGCAGTGAAGTGGACCCCACTGTCCAGACCAAAAATAGCTTTGTATAAGTAAAACTAAAACTTGTTATTGAATGCTATAA